>JAUWTD010000003.1 GCA_030609775.1 Candidatus Altarchaeota archaeon | reverse complement strand
CCTTTTCTTTTCCTGTGACAGTCTTCTCTGCAACAGGTTTTTTTACCTCTTTTGTTTTCTTTTTTGCATCAGAGGTTTCAGTTGATTTCTTTGCCATCTTTCTCTATTATATAGATTCCGTCTTGGAATACCCGCGGATCAAGTCGGCGTATACGCGTAACCTGCTCCATATTAGCAGCAGTCTGGGATACACTTTCTTTATCGACTCCGCTCACCGTAATCTCTTGACCATTTATGTCTACGGAAACGTTTTTAATTATTTTTGTCTTCCTTGGGAATCGTTCACCTAAAAAATTTTCTATCAATATTATATCTCCTTGAGTCTTAACAGTCATTGGAAAATGAGAGTACACTATTTTTAGTTTGTATGTGAATCCTTCAAAAACACCGTTGACCATATTTTGTATGTGACCTCTCCATGTTCCGAGAAGTGCTCTTTGTTTTCTCTTATCTGAAGAAACAATTAAAATGATTGTGTTATCGTTTTTAGTAATCTTTAACTTTTCGGCAGGGAATTCCCGGATTAGTTCACCAAGCTTGCCTTTAGCGGTTATTTTATTGTCTTTGATTTCGATGTCGACTCCGTCGATTATTTCTATCTCTGCTTTTATTTCCGCCATTTTCTTTAGTATACATATGCAAGCAGCCGCCCTCCAAGATCTTTCTCCTTGGCCTCTTTGTGAGTCATAACCCCCTTAGGTGTGCTTATGATAAGCGTTCCGAAGTCTCGTGCCGGGAGAAATTGTTGCTCCCATTGCTGAAATTCATCTTTTTTTATCGCATTTCTTGGTTTGATGATGCCACAGTCATTTATCTGTTTCATCAGTTTTATCTTGATGCTGCCTCCACGCCCGTCGTCTGATACCTCAAATTCCCCGATATACCCCCCTTTTTGAAATACCTTCAAAATCTCAATCAATAGTTTAGATTTTGGTCTGACCGTGCATTCGGACTTCCCAATTCTCTCATAATTCTTTATGTTTACTATCGCATCATTTATTAAGTCATGCATCATTTTATTTTTTTGTTAATAATCAAAAACATAGAGAGTAATAATATGGAAAAAGAGAAATATTAATAAAGACTCTTCTTGATTTATCTCTGCGGTTTCTCTTTCCTATGGTGCCATAATTCATTCAAGGATAGATCATTGACTGCTATAACCTTATACCGTACACCGCCGATGTCACCCATAGATCTGCCTTTTCTTCCACCTATACCCTCAATAGTCACTTCATCATGTTCATCAATGAAGGTTACTGCCTTGTCTCCAGGACAGAATGCAGTAATCTGCCGACCATTCTTGAGTAATTGAACTCTTACACATTTCCTTATTGCAGAATTGGGCTGTTTTGCCTCTATACCTACTTTCTCCAACACTATCCCTTTTGCTTGAGGGGCACCCTCCAGGGGATCGTGCTTCTGCTTCAGTCTAAGAACTCTTCTAGCATAATCTATCTTCTTCCATTTAAACTTACGCCGCTTATCACTAAGTTTTTTACCTGCAAATTCTCCTCTTCCCATTTTTAGATTATATACTATACAACTTTGATGTTTATATTGTGGATATCATAGTGTCTCTTCGACATCTCTTTTGCGATTTTTATCCGGGTACCTTCCTGCCCAATAGCTCTTTTCCGGTCCCTTTTATCTACGTCTATGTCTGCTACCTTTTCATTGCGGAGTTCGTGAATCCTTACCTGTCTCACTCTTACAGGATGGAACAGATTCTTGATGAAATTGTTTGGACTTTCTGAAAACTCCATTACAAAAACGCTTTTTCCGATAACCTGACGAACTTTTTCTATGTTGGAACCATTTTTTCCAATAGCAAGTCCCATATCCCCCTCAGTCACCAGGAAGCCCATAGCATTCTGAATCTGTACACAATCTTTAATCCGGGCACCAGTTAATGTTTCAAAAAGATTCATATACTTTATTTCTTCTATTCCAAGCCTTATTTTTCCCATTTTATTTCTTGAAGCTCGAAAATATATCACTATCTCCTTCATCCAGTATACCTATTGCAGATACAGGAAAGGGTTTACCACATATTGAACCAAGTTCGATGCCGTCTTCTTTAACAGATTTTACCAGTACTTGAACCAGTTTTGAATAGTATATGATATCTTCTTTCTTATTATCAGGGCAATTACTGCTCAATATAATTAATTTTGGATTATTTGTAAGCAGGGTTTCCACTACCTGATTTACACCTATTACTGATTTTCCTGTTTTCATCACATTATTTATCTTGGTTTTTAGGTCCCTCATCTTTATCCTTCTTTGATTTTATTGGTTTGACTGTGAGCTCTACTGTTCCAGTGCCTACAGGAATTGGCTGTCCGATGATGATGTTTTCAGCAACACCTTCCAATGTATCGACTTCGCCGTAGATTGCCGCATTAAGTATGTGTTTTTCAGTTTCCTCAAATGCTGCCCTCGCAAGAACAGATTCTTTTGTGCCGGAAATACCAGTTCGCCCAACCGCCTGAATCTCTCCTGTTACAGTCATCTGGTCAGCCACAAGCATGATATGTCGTATATCCACCTCAAGATTCTGGTCATCCAAAACCTTTTTAGCCTCAATTATTATAGCATTTCTAGCAGCTTCGATGCCCAGGGTCTCATAGATCTGGAATATGTCATTGGTTGTTGTTTTTATTTTATCTACGCCATCTATATTTAAGACCACTTTTAGATTGGATCCTTCAGCATACAGCACGTATTCTCCATCACATTTACGCACTAGCACTCTCCGGATTCCCTTGGCACTGCTCAGTCGCTTCTTTTCAATCTTGTTCTTGAGTTTTTTTAGGTCTGATAGTGAGTCTTTACCTATCTTGAATACACCATTCTCCGCAGGTTGTCCAACCAATTTCTCAATTATCTTCTGAGCGGCTTCATCGTTTGTTTCAATATGCAGTTCCCTATTTTTAACATCTATCATTATATCAGAGACATCTTTTAGGTATTTCTCCTGCAATTCAACAGCAAGGTTTTCAGCGTATTTTTTATCCTTTGCATGGTCTTTCTCAAGGAATATGGTCATTATGGCATTCTTCGGCGATCTCTTTGAGTCAATAATCTCTATAAGCCTTGGAAGCCCAAGAGGTACTGCAAGCTCAACAACACCTGCATAATGGAACGTCCTAAGCGTCATCTGAGTTCCTGGTTCGCCGATGGATTGGGCAGCTACAGTACCCACTGCCTCACCAGTAGTTACCAAAGATCTCTTATAGTTTTCCAAAAACTTCTTCTGTTTGCTCTTATCCAAGCTTATGTATGTTTCCCTTATTAGTTCAGGGAGTTCTTCTGGTTTCATTTTAATTTAAATCTTGTTCGATATAACCTTTTTTCATTGGATCAATACCATCTTCGCCGTACATGAACTGTACTACTACCCCACTGTCCCCTCTGACAGTCAGGTCGGGATAGACTACGAGATCCTGCAACGCATTTATAAGTCTCCTTTGCATATATCCGCTTCTTGCTGTCCTAATCGCTGTATCTACCAAGCTTTCCCTTCCACCCATTGAGTGGAAAAAATATTCAGTGGGATTCAGACCTATCTTGAAGCTTGAGGCAACAAACCCATTTGCTTCTGCAGAGACATCACCCCTTAAATAATGTGAAAGTGTTCTTGCATTATATCCTCGCTTTATTCTTTTACCTCTGACGGCTTGTTGCCCTACCATTCCAGCCATCTGCGTAAGATTCAGAAGGCTTCCTCTCGCACCGGACTTCGCCATCAATACAGCAGAATTGCCTTTTGAATATCTCTCAGCTATTTCACCTGCAATATTTCTAGTCTGACCTAATTCAGACATTATCTGATCTTCCAAGGTTTCATCTAACGACTTCCCAGGAGTCATTTTAAATTCTCCTTTATGGTAGGCTTCTATAAACCCATTAACATTCATCTTGGCTTTCTTCACTGAATCATCTATCTCACATAGTCCCTCCTGCGGGAGATCCGACTCACTTATACCAACACTGAAACCATACGTCATTATCGCACGAATACCTATTCTTGTCGAGTTGTCGATAAACTCCCTTGCAACATCTGAGCCATATTTCCTGAATAACTCACCTAAAAGCTTCCCGCTAAGACCTGCACTATCTATGATACCTGATACAAGCTTTCCCTTTTCTATATTAACCATGCCTTGCTTCCCCTGGTAGCTGAATGATAAATCAGAGGGCAACATGAGACTGAATATTTCTTTACCGGTGAATGTTTTCTTTCCCTTCGGAAGCTTTACTATGTTTCTTGTTATTAATAATGTCTCCGATCTTGTGAATTTTCGATCATTTCTTGTTAACAAAGACATACCAGTTACATGATCCTGTCTGCCTCCGATGATTGGTTCACCATCTCTTGGAGAAATAATACACTCTTGCACCTTCATTAGGATATCTGCTTCAGCTATTGCCTCCTCTGACTGAGGTATGTGAAGATTCATCTCGTCTCCGTCGAAGTCTGCATTATAGGGTGCACAAACTGCAGTATTTAGCCTTAATGTTTTATGTGGAAGAACTTTGACTCTATGACACATCATCGAGAGCCTATGTAATGAAGGCTGCCTGTTAAAGATAACAATATCACCATCCTGAAGATGTCTCTCCACCATATCCCCATTAACAAGGGTCTTGGCTATTTCTTCTTTATTTTCTTCCATAATACGCTTTCTACCAATGGGAGTGATCACATTATGCGCCCCAGGATGCACCTTCGGACCATTTAGTACCTGTTTCCTTAAACTATCTATGTTTCTCTCATTAACCTCTTCTGGAACAGTAAGCTCAAGGGCGATTAGCTCAGGAACAACGACTTCGTTGATGCTGATGTTCGGATCCGGACCGATAACAGTCCTCGCAGAGAAATTAACCCGCTTACCGGACAGATTCTTCCTGAATCTCCCCTCCTTACTCTTCAATCTCTGAGCTATTGTTTTCAGAGGTCGACCTGACCTGTGTCTTGCAGGAGGGATACCAGTTATTCCATTATCAAAATAAGTTGCCACATGATATTGCAAAAGATCCCATAGGTCCTCTATGATTAACTGGGGTGCTCCAGAGTTTATATTCTCCTCAAGCCTCTGATTAATCCTTAAAATATCCACTAGCTTATGTGTTAGATCATCTTCGCTTCGATCACTTGATTCCAAGGTTATAGACGGTCTTGTTGTTATGGGCAAAACAGGGATCGAGGACATAATCATCCACTCCGGCCTCACCTTCAAGCCTAAATACTTGAGGTTTTCATCTGTTATTTTCTCAAAGCGCTCTCTTACATCAGTAACAAGAAGATTATTTTCGCCCTCATAATATGAATAAGGCCTAACAAATTTTATTTTTATCTGTTCTTCGCCGCACTGCGGACACTTTCCCCCAGCATCAGACACCTTCTGTGCGCGCTCCCATACGGTGCTTGATTCAGACACGGAAATGTTTTCAGGATCATATTCTGCTAAACCCTCATCAGATAGAAGAATCGTTCCACATACCCTACAGGTTGCCTTAAGGAGTAAGTAGACTTCCTTTGCATAACCTACATGAATAACAGGTCTTGTAAGTTCAACATGGCCAAAATGACCTTGGCATTCACCAAGCCGCCCACCACATGTCTTACATCGTATACCTGGGTCTATGACACCCAACCGAGGATCCATTAACCCGCCTTCAATAGGATAACCATCTTCATCATAGGTATTCGGAGTATATATTCTTGCCGCAGACATCTTCTGAATCATCTTTGATGAAAACAACCCAAATTCTATCTGCTCTATCTTCTTACGTACATTCATTTTATATCAATTAACGTTATTTTTAAGCCCGGTCAGTGAGCCGTAGTTTTGGATAAATACACATACCCATAAGTTCATTCAACAACAGCTTAAACGCGTATGCCATCTCTACTCGATGTATTTCCACTTCACCGCATATTGGACAATACGTCTGTTCTTTTTCCAGATCCCTTATCGCAACGAGACCGCATTTTGCACACACTGGAACAACCACTTTATCGGATTCATCAAGCAACCGGTCTTTTAGCATCATTGAAGCACCATGAGCTATCAAACAATCTCTCTCCATCTCACCGAACCTGAGACCTCCTTCCCTTGCCCTGCCTTCCGTAGGCTGCCTCGTCAGCATCTGCACCGGACCGCGGCTTCTTGCATGTATTTTATTTGACACCATATGATGCAATTTCTGATAGAAGATTGCCCCAATAAAGATTTCTGCATCATATCTTTTGCCCGACGTACCATCATACATAACCTCTTTTCCAGTATTATCGAAACCAGATTTCTCTAGTGCAGACCTAAGGTCTTCTTCATCATCGTTGTCAAATGCTGTTGCATTTGTTATCTTTCCAGTTAAAGCGGTTGCTTTCCCACCTATCATCTCCAGAACGTGTCCTATAGTCATCCTGGACGGAATCGCATGCGGATTTATAATAAGATCCGGAACTACACCATCCTTGGTGAACGGCATATTCTCATGGGAAACCAGCAACCCTAAAACACCCTTCTGCCCGTGTCTGGACGAAAATTTATCACCTAACTCAGGAATCCTTTGGCTTCTCACCCTGACCTTAACCAGCTTATTCTTTTCCAGTGTCTCTGATAAGATAACACAGTCAACTGTACCAGATTCCATGTGCCGAACTGTCGTTGAACTTTCTCTTCTCTTCTCTTCAACTATTCCATATGGTCCAATCTCCTCCAGAAACCGTGGAGGAGAGGTCTTCCCAATCAATACTTCATCTGTATCGACATAGGTTTCAGGGAATATCAACCCATCATCACCTATCTGCACATATGTTTCCTCTGATTGATAACCTTCCACACCCTCATCAGGTTTCTCGAACTGATCCTTCTGCCCAGAAGGATAACCTCTCTCCTCTGCAACATAGGTTCGATAAAACGTTGATCTTCCAAGACCCCTCTCAATCGAACTCTTGTTTATGACAAGCGCATCCTCCATATTGTAGCCTTCAAAACTCATTATGGCTACGATAAAATTCTGGCCTGCAGGCCTATCCCCATAACTAATGCTGTCAGTTATATCTGTTCTCACCATAGGACCCTGGGGATAATGCAGTATATTACTCCGGCTATCAAACCTAACCTTATAATTTGATGCATATGTCCCAAGCGACTGTTTTGCCATGGCAGCTGCCATTGTAACCCTAGGTGATGAATTGTGCTCGGGAAAGGGAGCAAAACTTGCAGCAACACCCAATATAAGTGCAGGCGTAACCTCACAGTGAGTATGATATTCTTCTATGAGTTCTGGACGTATTGCAATTACTGCATTTTCCTCTTCTTCTGCATCAATATACTCCACAATACCTTCTCCGATTATGTCATCCCATGAGATTTTCCCTTCGGATAGATCTTCAATATGATTTTTTGTTAGTTTTGATTTTCCTTGATCAATAACAATTACAGGCCTAAGAACCCTGCCCTTGTCAGTGTACATTTGTATTTCGTTGTTTTCTTCTCTATAGTTTATGGATATAGTCAAATCTATATGTCCTTCACGTCTGAGCTTCCTCAACCTCTGTACGAGAAGCTCAGGCTGAGTATGTCTCCCAACCAACCTACCGTTTAAGTTGACATAGACCTCATTTTTACCCTTCATATCTGAGACACCGAATTCATAGAGATATTCAAGAATATGTTTTTCATCTACATCATATGATATCCGCGCACCCACCGCAAGGTTTTTTACGAGACCACAGTTCTGCCCCTCAGGTGTCTCATTGGGACATATCCTTGACCATTGTGTTGCATGGAGATCCCTTGCCTCAAAGTGAGGATGACTCCGGCTTAGAAGAGATGAAACCCTCCTCCTGTGAGCAATTGAACTTAGATAATTTGTTCGGTCTAGAACTTGACTCACACCACTTCTTCCACCAGTCCAGTTTCCAGTGGCAAGTGCATAACAGATACTCTCTGTCAGATTATTACTTCTTACAGCAGTCTTGATGTTAACCTGCCGATGCCTTGCATTTTGTTTTTCAAGCTGATATTTTATATCCCTTGCAATTTTATTGAAACTAACCCTGAACAGTTCCTGCATTAGGTCACCAGAAAGCCTTAACCTTTTGTTCGAGTAGTGGTCTTTGTCTTCCTGCTCTCTTCTCCCGAAAGCAAGTTCCAAAACCTTTCTTGCCATAATGCCAAGATAGATACTCTTTGTCTTTCGGTCATCCTCAGTGTTCCCTATATGAGGTAAAAGGAAATTATTTATGACCTGATTAGCCCTTGTAGCCTGATATTGTTTGGCGTGCCCTGCACCAGCCCTCTTACCGAGATATTCAAAGGCCTCCTCCCCGGACATACTCTTCATCTCTAGGTTGAGTAGAATCTCAAGTTTTGATTCCGCATCATCAAAGAGATCAAGGATTTCATCATCGTTTAATCCAAGAGCCTTCATAAGTATTGTTAACTGGATCTTGTTAGGTATACCCGGAAACGTAACAAACAGTGTCCCTGTGCTTCCAGTCTCCACCCTCTCAACAGTTACCCTAGACCTGAAACCCTGCCTCACCGAGAACACTTTCCCGACTATCACCTCTTTCCCTACGAGAGTTTCCTTTGTTGTAACTATCCTGTTCGGAGCAAGATCTTCTACAATTATCAATGATCTTTCGGTTCCGTTTATAATAAAATAGCCCCCCAGATCCAACGGATCTTCCCTGTTTTTGATGAGTTCTTCATCAGAGAGACCGTGAAGCACGCAACCAGTAGACCTAAGCATTATCGGCAGGTGACCAATCTCTACTTCAACAGGCTCGCCGTTTTCAATAAATGTTAAAAGTATTGGCGAAGAATATGTCAGATTCCTCAGCGAACACTCAAAGGGAAGCCGGCTTTCCGGACTCTGCCCGGATTCATTAACCACAGGCACACCCAACTTTATCTTATCCAACTCAAGTGTGTAGTCATCTATATCAACCTCTATTTCGCCTCTTTCATCAATCACTTCCTGGAGGCCACCTTCAATTAGCCGGTTGAAAGAATCTATCTGGAAGTTAATTAAGTCCTCTGTTTTGATAAAATCTTTTATACGAATCAAGATATCACCCATCAATTACAATCCTATAATAAAAAGAAGTCCCTGCGGACTGACTTTTTCTTGTTATCTTTATCACATCCCCCCCAGCAGGATCATGTTCCTTTAGAGCGGGGTCGTCTTTTTTGATCCTTGGCAACTCATTACAGGTAATATTATATAACCCAAGCATCTTTTCAACATCTTTTTCATCCATGATCTCATGTTTTGGTACAAGCTTATTATTCAATTTCAACTCCAAAGAAAGCAGTAACTTACTGTGACTAAATATATCGATGTTTTTCTTTAAAAATAAGGTTATTTTATCCTTAAACCTCCCTGCTTTTTTTCATGATAGACACATTTTATCACATCACTTGTTGTCACTATACCCTCTATTCTCCCTTCATCGACAACAAGAAAGCCTCCGACCCCTGTTTCTTTAACCATTTTTGGTATAATTGCAAGATCGTCTTCTGGCTTTAATGTAATCACTTTTTCCTCCATTATGTCTTCTACCCGGGTTTTGCTTAAAACCTCCTCTGCATTTATGCCCCTGAATTCCCCGTGACCAAGAAATCTTAAGACATCAAATACAGTTACAATACCCTTTAACTCATCATCCAGTATTACAGGCAGCCTCCTAAGCCTGTTCCTTACCATTATCTTGGAGACATCTGAAATCATCATGCCAAGACTGGAGGTTATGCATTTCTTACTCATCGCATCCCTTACAGGAATACCTAGGTTACCCGCAGCAGGTAGAACATCTCTTTCTGTGACTATCCCAATGACCTCCCGCGTATCTTTGTCTTCGAGTATAGGTATAGCAGAGGTCTTTTTCTTAATCATTACATCTATAACATCATCAATTGATGCCTTCTTGTCTACAAAACAAGGATCAGGATTCATTATCTTGGTTATCGGACAGTTTATCGCTGATAAAAAATTCCCACCATAATCTTTTGTTATTATATTATATTTTTCCCCCCCACCTAGGAAGTCAAGTATGTCTATTGCTATTGCCATTCCGTCAAGCCGGTTTGTTCCAGCATCAGTGACAGGGATTCGCCTAAAGTCATTTTCCTTCATAAGCTTTGCAACATTCTTTATTGAATTCAACGCATGTGTGGTAATCACGTTTTTTTCTGCGAAAAGCATCACATTCCCATCCTTTTCCACATGATGTGATTTAAACTCTCGTGGACCCCTGTCTCCGGATTTCCCTATATCAGATTTTCCAATAGTCATCTTGCTTTTATGAATAGATACTATATCTAAGAATTCAATGATTAAATTACATCAGTTTCCGTGAACGATCTTGCGAATCTTCTGTGTCACCGCAACCCTATCATCTGCCTGAAATATATTCCGCCCTATGGATACACCGGCTGCACCGCAATCCATTGCATCTTCTATCATCTTGAATAGGTCGGCATCATTCTTTATTTTTGGTCCACCTGCAATAACAACAGGCACCGGACAGCCGTCTATTACTTCCTTGAAGCTTTTCTTATCCCCAGTATAAACTGTTTTTATGATATCTGCACCTAATTCTGCCCCTATCCTTGCCACATGCTTTATATATTTTACGTCGTGTTCACTTTTTATCCGACCCCCTCTTGCATACATCATAGCCAACAAGGGAAGACCATATTCTTTACATTCCTCTGAGAGCATCCCTAGATCCTGAAGCATATCTGATTCATTCTCCGCCCCAACATTTACGTGAACAGATACAGCATCTGCCCCCAACCTTATTGCCTCCTTTACAGAGGTTACCTGAACCTTCGTGTTAGGGTCTGGCGCAAGCACCGTTCCACCAGATAAATGAATTATTAACCCGATATCTTTACCATATCCTCGATGACCAGCCCCTACAATACCTTTATGCATAAGCACTGCATCTGCTCCACCTTCGGCAATGTCACCTATGGTCTCAACCATATTCTCTAAACCAGAAATCGGACCCACCGAAACACCATGATCCATTGGAACAATCACAGTCTTCTTTGACTTACGATCAAATATCCGCTCCATCCGAATTTTTTTACCTATCATTGCGTCAATTACTTAGATTCCAGACATTAAAATAATGCCGGCCTATACATCACATGAACCCTCTGCTACAACATTGTGCCGGTGGATTGATTCCTCCGAGATTGTTTTTGCCCTAACTTTTGCGTTCCCGAATCTCTTTTTTGCGTTGTTTAATATCCCCCGTGTAACATCTTCTACGAATTTAGGATTCTTAAACATCTTTTCGATGATGTGTTTTTCATCCTCTGACTTTAGTAAGGTATAGACCCTTGAAGGAAAAGCATCCTCCACACAGTCGACCATGTCTTCTAAATCTATTTCGTTTTCATAAGATGTTTCTATCTCCAATATCCCTACCGCCCTCTGAACGTGTGTTTTCCCCTCACAATTATTCATCGCATGCGGACAAACAGTATTCCCCACGACACTAACCTTCAATTTCTTCCTATACTCCCCTTTATCTAACATGAGCTTAACCTCTACACCATAAGCCTCCATGGTAGTCTTTTCTGTAACAGGTGTCTTTTTGGGTATCACGATATCGGTTTTCATAGAAATCTCTGCATTATTGAAGGGATGCCGCTTCCGCAACATATCAAGAATGTCTCTTTCCACCGCCTCCAAGGAGCCATGCCTTATCACTACTTCACATTCAATGCATTCAGTTATAGATTCAACAAGACGACTCATATGCACCCCCTTTCGTTCCTTGTCTAGGTCCAAGGTTAAGTCTATCTCAGGTACAAAATTGTATCTCCTACCCTTCCAGTTAGTCATGACAATCGTTTTAAGTCCTGCCACCCCAACCCTTTCCAAGCTTTCCTTTACATCAGGTTTATTATCCTGCAATTACCTCACCTCAATTATTTTATGAATCTGGGGAATAATTCGTACGTTTCCAGATATTGATTCCATTATTTTCCCATAATCTAGTTCCTTAAGGGAGCCAAACTCAGGTTGAAGAATCCAGTTCACATACTCTTTCCGATAAATCCCACAGAAAAACTCTAAATCTCTTTCGTCTTGGATTACAACCTTCAGTTGGCTTTTTTGGGGATTTTGGAAACAATATTCCATAACCTGCAAATCCCAAGAAGAATTTCCACTGGACTTAGGTTTCAAATCCGCTGAAATAAAATCAGATACATTCAGTACATCTTCGTTATAGATGGTTGCATTCGTCTCCAAGAGAACCTTGAATGAATTCTCATGTAATACATCAATCAAATCCATAAGATTTTCCTCAAGCATCGGTTCTCCGCCAGTCAAAGAAACCCAAGACCATTTACGATTTAATGCATCCAAGATTTCATCAATGGATTTATCTTCCCCTTCCACAAAGTCGGTGTCACACCAGCTACAAGACAGGTTGCATTCACAGAAACGAATAAAATTCATTGGTTTCCCAACTAACAGGCCTTCACCTTGCACACTATCAAAGATTTCATTAATCTTATAATCATAATTATTATAACTCATTTTTCATATAGTATAGGATCCTTTAAACCCGCTTCCTCAAAACCCGCAAGCCTCAGAATACATGAATCACATCTACCGCACGCTTTCTCTTTTGATTCATAGCAACTCCAGGTTAACTCAAAGGGAACATCAAGCTCCATACCCCTCCGGATGATATCTGTTTTAGTCATATAGAGGAGGGGGGCTCTGATTTTTATGGGTTCGCCTTCAACAGTCTTTTTTGTCGCCACATCACAGAGAGCCTGAAACCGTTTTATGTATTCCGGCCTACAATCAGGGTAGCCGCTGGAGTCAAGATGATTCACCCCCAAAAAAATATTATCTGCACCCATGACCTCTGCATAACCTAATGCAACCGACAGAAAGATTGTATTCCTCGCCGGAACATAGGTCACAGGGATTTCTTTTCCACCAGTAATCTCTTCAAGGCTTTTATCGACAGGAACATCAAAGTCATCGGTTAAGGCCGAGCATCCTATCTGTCTAAGATCTATCTCAAAGATTTTATGGTCCCGGATTCCAAAACGTCTTACCAGATCCTTAGCACAATCTAACTCCAGGCTATTCTTTTGACCATACCGGAACGTCAAAGGATAAACCTGTGAACCCTCTGATTTCGCAATCGCTAACGAAACCGCAGAATCCATTCCACCCGAAAGAAGACAAACCGATTTACTCATTTCACTCGTTTTACTTATTTTTCTATTTTAACCCACTTACCGTTGCCTTCCCAAAGCTTAACTGAATGTATACGCAACCGATTACTTAATTCATCAAAGATCCATTTAGCTATGTTCTCGGATGTAGGTGTATCAAAGAAATCATTCATGTTGCTGTGATCTAATTTGTCGATGATTGCTTCATTAACAACCTTTTTTAATTCATTGAAATCAATAACCATCCCATCCCCTTTCTGCTCGTCCTCCACAACAACCTCTAACGTGTAGGTGTGCCCATGCAGACGCTCACATTTTCCCTTATACTCGGTAAGATAATGCGCTGCATCAAAATAAAATATTCTTCCAACCTTCATATTTTTTCCTCCATCCGACCCTGCCGTTTATCTATCTCATCTAACATATCCAGCATCTTCCGACACGCCGTCCTAACAGCATCAGAGAGACTCAAAAACTTTTTATCATCCCCGATATGTTTACCTAAATCATCTAAAATATGCTGCGGAACCTCAACACAAACCTTAGGCATAAAATATCCCCCCAGTATTCCCTGAAGAATACTGTAAGAATATAGGAACCCTATATTTATAAAATATAAGGGATAATACAGTAGGTGTCTTACATTTATCAACCCGACAATTCCCTTATGTTAGATATTAACAAGTAGAAGCTTGCCGGATCATTAACAGGGATAGAAGATACTTCAATCACAACCAACACCCATTTACGTAATTGTTCAGACCTATCGAGCTTGCAACAGACCTATCGAGCTTGCAACGCAAGCGATGATGGGTCCTTTGATTAACCTTTCTTAAAGGTTAAGAATAGGTCCTTTGGTTAACCTTTCTTAAAGGTTAAATTAAAAGGTTTAGCGGGGGGTGGATTTGAACCACCGACCTTCGGGTTATGAGCCCGACGAGCACTCCTGGCTGCTCAACCCCGCTTTTTTTTAGAAATAGAGTTTAGTTATTATCGAATATATCGTTAAAACTTATTCTTTTCTTTTACGATGTTTTCGATTTTTTTGATGAAGAAGGGATTAATTTGGGTGAGTTCGGCTATCTCTGAGACAGATAATTTATTTTCCAGTGCATCAATTATGTAGAATAGTCTTTTATCTGTGGGGTTCATTAATTGGTCTTTTATTTTATTTAGGTCTTTTTCTCCTGTCCCGCATAATCCGTCTGCTCCGATGTCTAGGGAACGGACTGCTTTTTGCAGGGCTTCTTCAAAGGTTCGGCCAATTGCCATAACTTCCCCGGTTGCCTTCATCTGTGTTCCAAGCCGGGGGTCGGCGTTCTTGAATTTATCAAACGGCCACCTAGGTATTTTCACGACAACATAGTCTATTGCAGGCTCAAATGATGCAGGGGTTTTCTTTGTGACCGAGTTAGGTATCTCGTCTAAGGTCTTACCTATCGCAACCTTTGCTGCGACCCTTGCTATGGGGTACCCGGTTGCTTTTGAAGCTAATGCAGAGGATCTTGAAACCCTTGGATTCACCTCGATTACCATGTATTCCTGGGTTAGGGGGTGAAGTGCAAATTGTACGTTACATCCGCCTTCGACACCTAAGGCCCTGATGATTTTAATTGATGCATCCTTGAGCATCTGATTATCTTTGTCGCTGAGGGTTAACGCTGGAGCCACAACTATGCTTTCTCCGGTGTGTATGCCCATTGAATCTATGTTCTCCATAGAGCAGATGATTATACAATTATCTTTTGAATCCCGCATCACCTCATATTCTATCTCATACCATCCGGCAACCGATTGCTCTATTAGGATCTGATGAATCATGGAGAGCTGAAGACCATGTCCTGCAATATTCTCCAATTCATCCTTATTGAATGCTATGCCGCCGCCGCCACCGCCAAGAGTATATGCCGGCCTAATGATTACAGGATAACCTATCTCATCAGCGGCATCTACTGCATCTGCAACAGAATTCACTGCCTTGCTTGCAGGCACCGGTTCACCTATATCCCTCATAAGTTTTGCAAACGAGTCCCGGTCCTCTCCATTCTTTATTGTTTCAATTGAGGTTCCAAGAACCCGTACATTATATTTTTCAAGTACACCCATCGCCGCAAGGGCTGATGCCAGGTTTAACCCAGTCTGACCGCCCATGGGAGGCAGGATCGCGTCAGGTTTTTCTTTCTTTATTATTTTTGCAACTATCTCATGTGTCAACGGTTCAATATAGATTATGTCCGCTATATCCGGCTCAGTCATAATGGTTGCCGGATTAGAGTTAACGAGAACTGTGGTGATGCCTTCCTCCCGGAGTGCGAGACAGGCCTGGCTTCCACTATAGTCGAATTCAGCAGCCTGACCTATCTGAATGGGTCCGGAGCCTATTATTAATACCTTATCTAGCTTATACATTACAGATATATTTAGACTGATGACTTAAATTATGGTTTAAATGCCTGAATGAGTCCATGTTATGGCCGGTTGAAGGCAGGGTGTTAGATAAAACAGGGCGTAATATAAACAATGAGAACAATATTGTAGATGAGAAATGGCAAGATTCAAAGAAGCTGAAGCACGGATTTTTAAGGGCATATGCATGCAATGTAATGCAAGAAATCCCATGGATTCGACAATATGTCGTAAGTGCGGGAAGGTCTTAAAGATACGCAGAAAGAACAAGAAGAAGGCTGTGAAGGCTTAAAAACAGCAGGGTTTTTTCTTCTCAAGAGGGATTAATCTGGTTTTATCTATATAATTCTATAGAGATAATGTGGATTTAGTTCATATAGCCTTAGTTATCTCAATTTTCGGTCTTCTGATGCTGACCTATGCTAGTGAGCATTTGGAGCCTCCTCTTTCTAGAATAGATCAGGTGACCTCCAATACCCTTGGAAAAAATGTCCGCATCCACGGAAACATATCAGAGATTCATGAATTCGAGGGTGGTTCAATTCTTATTTCCCTACAGGACCCAACAGGTGAAATCGATGTATATCTCCCATACAATGTCGCAGCCTCTTACAAAGATATGTTGAATGCAACAGAATTGGAAACAGAACTGGAGGTTATAGGATCAGTTGAGGTCTATAAAGGTAAGCTGGAGATTGTTATAGAAAATATGGGAGGAATAGGGGTGTAAGGGGAAAATGAATATTAGGGTTTCTGATCTGAATGCGTACTGTTTTTGCCCGAGAGGGATTTACCTATCAAAGGTGCTGAAAATCAAGCAGGGTTTCAGCATTCCGCGATCCATTGGATTGATCTCTCATTCAGTGAGAAGAGAGCTGTCAATCAGGCAGCCTATTCTCCTTGAAAAGATGTCTTGTGTAAATGATATTAATATGATTCTCGAATGCGAGCTAGATAATATATTGTCAGATGCTCTCCACATGCATCGCGGTATGTTAGATGATGTTGAATACAACATTCCTTTTGAGAAAATCCGTTTAGAGCTGCTATCAGAGATACGCATTATGCGGGATAAGTTGACATCTATGATAGAGGAAATTGGTTTAGAAGAGGCTATAAGGCACATAACCCCTTGGATGGTTGAGTACCCTGTAAAGTCTGATACATTGAAGCTTTCAGGTAGAATCGATAAGGTGATGAAAGATCCAGGGTATGTGCCCGTGGAGATAAAGACAGGGTCTGCGCCCTCATGCATATGGAACGGTGACAGAATACAGATATGTGCATATATACTGCTTTTAGAAGACACGCTCAAATTAAATAAACACATACCATTCGGTTTTGTTGAGTATACACAAATCCAGCAAAGACGGCCAGTGATGGCAACCGAGGGTCTCAGAGGGGAAGTAATACATAAAAGAGATAAAATAATTGAAATACTTGAAGGTTTTGTTCCGGATGCATGCGCTCATGGCAGCGAAAGAAAATGCATGAGTTGCGGTTATAAAGAGCAATGTTATGAATAATTAATCATGAGATACCCACTATCGTTGATACTGCTTTTATTTTTCTCAGGTTACTGTGCAGCTGAGATAACTCAACCGTTTCTTGTGTCTGAGATGCAACTTAAGATAGTTCATGAAGGTTTTGTAGAAACCCCGACATTCCGGCTTGAAAGGGTGTCCCTTGAGCTTCTAATGCCGCAGAGAGATAGAAATCAGGTTGTTTGGTTTAATGGAGACACACAGAAAGATGACTTAGGTAACTCATGGCTTTGCATTGGACAAAGAAATCCGCCAAGAATATATCGTTATTCCCAGGAGTTTCTTGTTAATGTTTCTGCTATAAAAACTGTCCAAATACCTCAGACGTATACGATTCCAGACGACGTAAGAATTTATCTAAGATCCACTGATAACATACAATCCGATGACCCGGAAATTGCAAAGCTTGCAGAGTCCATAACAAATAATTCAAGAACCGATTTTGATAGGGTGGCATTGATTACAAAATGGGTACATGATAACGTGGCGTATAACAGACACTTAAAGAATGAATCAAAGGATGCTAAATGGGTTCTTAAAAACAGGGTTGGCACATGTGATGAATTTTCAACACTATTTATTGCACTTGTGAGGTCTGTTGGGATTCCTGCAAAATTTGTTGTAGGCTACTATCATGGAAACGATAGATGGGAGGAACATGCATTCACTGAAGTGTATCTGGGTGAGTGGGTTCCAGTAGATCCAACAAACCTTGATGTCGGCAGAATAGATGCAGCACACATAAAGTTTGCCGTCAGCAACAAAAACGTCATAGGCAGCAGAATAAAGGCGTATGGAGCAGATACAGACAGTATGGAGTGGAAGTCTGAAATCCAGATACAGATCATCAACTATACAGAAAATAAAAAACCAGATTATGACTTGCTGATAAGCTCAGATGAATCTAGTCCAGGTGATTCCGTAGTGGTTGTCCTCAGGTTTAGATCAGGGGAGTATGCGTTTATGAGAGCAAGCTTACAACCCTGTGTTAGTGATTTCCATTTTGTTGAAATAGATGAAATTGAAAAAGATATGATCCTGGAGCCAGATACTGAAAAGATTCTCTACTGGAAACTTGATGTGGCAGAAGATCTGAAAGGAGACATGTATTATAATTGTCCCCTGATTTTGAATTCAAAGCTTCTTGAACTCAAAGAGGTTGTATTAAGCGTGGATGCTAAAAAGAAAAAAACACAAGAAAAAGAAAAAATAGTTTTCAGCGCAGAGTTAAGTGACCGCAGGGTAGGTTATGGCAAAAACGAGACGGTGTTCATAGACATAAAAGAGATATCTTCATCAACGCCAGAGAAGATCGGCGTGATCTCAGGAGACTATTTTCAAGAGTTTATAGTAGATAAAAAAGAACACTTCTCTGTTTCATTTAAACCTATGAGGCTTGGAAAACAAGAAGTAGTAGTCTACACTTCAACAGGTTCCGTTGCAACCCTGGATTATGTAGTCTCAGAGATTGACGGCATTTATATTGACCAGATTAAACTACCTGAATTAATCAAAACAACCGAGGAGAATGAAGCAGAGATATGGATTAAAAACAACAGGTCATCCATACAGGAAATAAAGCTTTACATGGTCACTGACTCAAAGGAGCAGATCAAAAGTCTTTCTGTGCAAAACCACTCCGTTGTTAAAATACCGCTAAAATTTGATGAAACAGGTGTGAAACGTATTTTTTTCAGGTTAACAGGAAATAATGTTGACATAGAAACAATAAGAGAGGTTAGGGCATATAGTGTCCCTGAAATGAAGGTTACTGCAGTTTATCATCCGCATAAAGAGAAACTAGTAATTACCTTAAATGTTTTGGGGGATGCTGCCAAAAATATTGAAATAAAAAGTGGTAATGAAACAGGCTACATTACTGAATTGATTGGAGAACAGACACTCGAAGTTAACACGCCTACCCTAGACTCGGAAATCAGGGTAGTATATGAGGACCTATCTGGCAGACGGCATTCTATCCAAGCAATAGTAGAAACAAAAGAGGAAAGCCTGACAGAGAAACTAACCAGGATTATT
Organism: Candidatus Altarchaeota archaeon; assembly: GCA_030609775.1. Lineage (GTDB taxonomy): Archaea > Altiarchaeota > Altiarchaeia > IMC4 > QMZM01 > JAUWTD01. The sequence continues at coordinate 33,698 of JAUWTD010000003.1, read as the reverse complement.
GATGAAATTATCCAACTTCTGATAGATTCTTTTTCACGGCTCGTGTGATATATCCCGCAATCTTGTTTCGGATGGGTTTTGATGTAACGTCGCAGAGTTCCTGAACCTTTTTTTTGTTTTCATCAAAGTCTGTAGTAAAGTCGTCTTTGTATTCTACCATCAATTTTTCCCCAATCCTCTTCAGATATGTGTGCTTTATACTGCCCATTTTATATTTATATTATTTCTTTGGTATTTTGTAAATAAATCCAAGATACTTATCTTCTCGTCGGGTTCAGCTCTTTCTAGTATTGGTTCGCCTTCGATACCGCCCCATTCTGCAGCTCTTTGGATAGCATCATCTAAGTTCCCGATCTCATCTATAAGGTCTGCTTCTTTTGCTGTTATTCCAAGGTATATGCTTCCATCAGCAACAGATTCCACCTCTTCAAATGTGAGATTCCTATTCTCTGCCACATTTTCTATGAAGTCTCTGTGTATGCTGTCGACCATCTCGGTAAGCTCTCTTTTTTCATCCTCAGACATAGGTCGATAAGGGCTTCCTACATCCTTGCTTCCACCGGCTTTTATCACAGTTACGTTGATGCCTATTTTCTCATATAGTTCATAGTAATGAGAAACACTCATGATGACACCTATGCTTCCAGTTATAGAGTTTCTGTCTGCAATAATACAGTCTGCAGCACTTGCAGCATAATACGCGCCAGATGCGCCGGATTCACCTATGTATGCAACAACGGGCTTTGATGTTTCCCTGATTGCGCGCATCAACTCCCCGCTTGCAACAACGCTTCCCCCTCCACTGTTTATGTCAAGAACTATTGCTTTTACGGTCGGGTCCTCATCAGCTCTTTTAAGCCTTTTTTTTATTACATTAACCTGCGCACACTGATATGATCCAAAGATACTGCCTCCGCAGCCCTCTGATGTGATTTCACCTTTAATAGGTATGATTACTACCTTATTTCCCATAGAAGGAATATCAACCCCTCCAATGAATGCAAGGGTTCCGACTATTGCAAACAGAAATAATACAAAAACTCCAAGAGTTATCAAAACCTTCCAAATAGTTTCCATTATATTTTCATTAATAAAATCATTCACCTATAGAGAGATGGATAAATTGCGGCCGCCGGGATTTGAACCCGGGTCGCAAGATTGGCAACCTCGAGTGATAACCAGGCTACACTACGGCCGCATGAATGAGTACTTATTTAGATATAATAAATAAATATAGATAAGATGCAGGGTCTGATCTTAATATTTTTGATGTCATTTTTTGTGACCTTCCTGTCCACCCAGTGGATAATACCCAAACTCAGAAAATCAGGGTTTGTTGGAAGGGATGTGCATAAAGAGGATAAACCAGAAATACCTGAGATGGGGGGTTTTAGTATTATCTTCGGTCTGAGCTCTGGGATTCTCCTCGCTGTTGCATTCACTACATTCTCTAATTCTATTCTCCCCGATCTTGAATTAAAGTTTATCCTTGCTGCATTATCAACAATTCTTCTTATGTCATTGATAGGTATTTTCGATGACCTATTTGCAATGCGTCAAATAATTAAAGCAACCCTCCCATTGTTTGCGGCGCTCCCCCTTATCGCAGTTGAAGCCGGAACGTCAACAATGTCAATTCCATTCATCGGAGCAGTGGATTTCGGGATATTCTATGTGCTTCTCTTAGTACCTATGGGGGTTGCAGGAGCATCGAATGTAACAAACATGCTTGCAGGATTCAACGGACTTGAAGCTGGAATGGGTTTTGTAGCCTGCATCTCCCTAGGTTATATAGCTTTTAGGGTAGGTGAGACTGAAGCGCTTATACTTCTTCTTGCTATGTGCGGGGCACTGCTTGCATTCTTATACTACAACAAGTATCCTGCAAAGGTTTTTATGGGGGATGTCGGAGCATTATCTATTGGAACAGTTATCGCATCTGCAGTGATTATAGGAGATTTCGAATCAGCCGGCGTTATCCTTATCATACCATATGCCCTTGATTTCTTTATCAAAGCAAAAAACAGGTTTCCGACAGAAAACTGGGGGGGCATATTAGAGAACGGGAAATTAATATGCAAAGGTAAACCAATAAGCCTCTGTCAGTTAATAATGAAGCTTGCCTGCGGGGTTAGCGAGAAGGGCATTGTATTAATATTGGTTTTTATCGAATTAATATTTGGTGTCTTTGCAATAATATTATTTCAATGAGTGAATGAGATGTATGATGTTATAGTTGTTGGTTCAGGGATCAGCGGTTTATTGTCTGCGCTGGCTTTGTCAAAGGAGGGGAAGAAGGTTTTGGTTTTGGAGAGAAACGATTATGTGGGTGGAGTCTGCAGATCATATAACGTAGAGGGTTACCAAGTGGATACGGGACCACATATAATAACAAGAACAGATCATGGTCCACTCCGCCAACTCATGGACGACTACTTCGATGTCGTACCTAATTTTATCCCGCATGGAGAATATTACGTAAGGCTTAATGGCCGAATAAAACCTTTCCCCTGGAACCTCAAAGGATGGTTTAATTTTGATCTCATACCTCAAATAGACCGCATTTACCTAATTAAGACATTATTTAGCGTATCATATGTATTCAATTCCGGCGAAGACCTGTCACGGAGATCGTTAGGTGAGCTCGTAGGAAATAATCTAAGCCCTCCGACGATGAGATTTCTCAATTGTCTTTCTTATTTTATGACAGGCACCTCAATGGATGAGACACCTGTCGCAAGGTTTCTTGATTCCGAACACTACAAAAACCAGTCAAATAACCTGTTAGATAAACTGTATAACATACTGATGAAAGAAGGTGCCATAGACCAGGTATATCCTAAAGGAGGCCTTAGGTCTCTTGTAAACGCCACATTATCCTCATTACCTAAAGACCAGGTTGAAATCAAAACAGGTGAAGCAGTTACGAAAATTTCCGGAGACACTGTAAAGAATGTTGAAACAGAAAAGGGTGACTACACCAGCGATACAGTAATATATTCAGGTTTCGCATCAGATCTGCCCCTGGTTGTTGATGATCTGCCTACAGAGTATACAAATTCCCTAAAGAAACTATATAAGCTTGACACTCTGACAATCTGGCTGGGTTTGGATAAGAAACTATTTAATAGGAAAGGATCAGAGATATGGGTTGACTCTGACCCATATTCATGGGTTGTCCCAATATCTAACTATGATCCCTTACTTGCACCAAAAGGAAAACAACTGGTTAGTTTCGCCTTCAGGTTACATAAAAACAGCAATCTGAATAAGGAGAAAGAAAATGCTTTAAATTCAATATACTCCATCATGCCCAAAATCGAGGATCATGTTGAGATGAAACATTACCAGGTTCTGGTACCTGAGAAGGCTGCATGGACAATAGATACGGTGTTTGCAGACATAAGAACGCCGGTTAAAGGGCTTTATCTTGTTGGAACAGACACAGAGAGGAGGAGTATGGGCATAACCCGTGCATCATATTCTGTACTACATCTCTTGTCTGTTCTCAGGAAAGAGGGGGTTATTTAGATCGGATAATGTCTATTATGTCAGAAAATAGAGAGCTAGAAGTCTCTTTTCCACCTGCTCCCGGACCAATAACCGTTATGTCTCTTGCAATATCTGTGCTTATTGTTACCGCATTGAGTGTACCTGAAACATTCAATGGATGATTTATTGGAACAAGCCTAGGTGAGACATCTAATCTTTCGACATCCCCAATTAACTTTATCACATGATTGTGTTTTCTTGCAAGCTCAATCGCCTCAGTTGTTACATCACTTATACCAGTCACAGCCACATCCTTAAATGAAACATCCATCCCCAAAAGAGAGTTAGCAAGTATCACAACCTTTGCTCCCGTATCTATACCGTTTATATCATAACTAGGGTCCGCTTCCGCAATACCTAGATTCTGCGCCTCCTTTAAAGCAACATCCATGGAAACATATTCATCAGCCATCTTCGTCAGAACATAGTTGCATGTGCCATTCAGTATCCCCTGAACCGAGTTTATATTATTTACCTGCAGAGCGTGTTTCCTTAGATTTATTAAGGGAAGTGCCCCTCCAACAGTTGCCTCATACCTTAATTCCGCCCCACTGTTTTTTGCAAGCTTTTGCAGTTGAGAGAACTCAACAGCCAGAGGTGCTTTGTTTGAGGTCACAACACACATACCTCTTTTAAGAGACTCTTTTATATGGGTTAATCCAGGTTGCCCGGTTTCTATATTAGAGGGGGTCAACTCAAGAACAATATCTGACCTAATCTTGTTTATAACATCCAAAGACTTCAGGGTTGTCCAGTTTTCATGCGCCTTAAGATTATTATTCAAAGATAACTCAACTACATTATCCAGATCTATCCCCTTCTTGCAAACTACGCTGCCATCCCGCTCACAGATCGCAGTAACCTTTAAGTCAACACCATAGTTTGCCCTGAGGAAATCATGCTTATCTGCCAATACCTCAGCAAAACCCTTTCCGATTACACCAAAACCAATTATTACAAGATTTATTTCTTTTGTTTTCACTTTAAAGAGACCTTATCAATAGAAACTGTTTTTCCTTACATATACCAAGTATAGTCTTATTCAACCTCTTAATATTTCCGTTGTCGACATCAATGTTTAACATCACCGAAGATTTTTCCTCAGGAGAAGGCATCAAGACATCTATACTTGAAACCAGCCCGGCTTCATTTATCCGATCTATGGTTTCCAGCACGTCTTTGTCTATTATGTGCCCTATGAAAATAATCGAGAGGGTCTTCTTTGAATAGTATTTTCTGCCTTCCACAAGAATTTCAGTCAAATGTATCGTATGTTTCTTCATGTCTTTTTTGATAAGGTCTAATGACTTTTGATCTTTTACCCGGAACCCTATTTGCACAGATACCGGATCTTTTCCATTCCTTGAATGGAGCACACTTACTATGTTCCCCCCATGGAGAGATATCGGCTCCAACGCCCAAAGAAGGCTTCCAGGGACATCCTTTAACCCAAGCTTCATGTCAACTTTCATTCTCAACGTATGTTGTTTAAAGAATATAGATGAAAAACAGTTAAATAAAGTTAAATAACTTATACCCTAAGCCTTAACTTAAATAGGTTAGAGAAGGCAGTTACCATATCCATGACCCGTATCTTAGAACCCTTCCGCGTATCATGAACAGAGACCGGAACCTCCTTTAATCTCAAGTTGGCTTTTTTTGCAAGATACAGAAGCTCAACTTCCCACATGATACCCGAGCTTTTTGCTTTCTTTGCTATTGGCTTTACTGACTCTGCATTAAGCGTCTTCACACACTGAGTATCAGAAAACCCTAAACCAAACAACAGATTCACAATGGAATTATAGACAAAAGAGAGATACCTTCGTTTACTTGAACGGGTTACAGAGGACAACGGATGCTCTTTTGATCCCACAATAATGTCGTGGTCCTTTATCTCCTCAAGGGATTTTTGAATGTAGTCAAAGTTCACGGACAGATCTATGGGATACCATATCAGATATTTTCCATTCGCTTCAAGTATGCCCTTCCTCAGAGACCCGCCAAGATCCTTTACAGGTAAAGATAAAGCCCTTACCCTCGGATCACTTTGTGAGATGTTTTCTGCAATCCGGAATGTTGAATCAGAGCTTCCATTCTCTACGAGAACAACCTCAAAACTACTGCTAAAAGACTGCATGTGATCAACAAGCTGGTTAAGGTTGCCCTCTAATACATCCGCCTCATTATGTACAGGGATAACAAGAGAGATCATCATTAATAGTATTATTTAGAGGATGCACTAATAACAGACACAGTTAGGTGCATGAATATATGCATCAGAGAGATCCCAACCATGACAGTCCGTGTTTACGTGCTCTAAGCGTACACGTATCTTTGAAGAATTCAGATACTCTTTTGCTATCCTGAATTCAAAATCCTTCCAACCAAATTTTCCGTTCCCATCAATCCTTGCCGCAAAAACACCATCAATATATATGTCCCCAGACCTACAGTTAACATTATCCCACATACGGAGAACCAATGAATTATCTATGCCTTCTAACACAGACATGTCAAACTCCACATAGCCTCCTGAAACATAAACCATGTCGTCCCGGGACTTATCGCAGCTTGCCGTGCATTCAAGGTTATGTTCCAGATTATCTTGCTGATGCGAGTATCCGAAATCGAAGTGATCAATTACCTCACCGCGGAAATGTTTTTCCCCCTTAAAAAAACCTCGGGAGGTGCAGAAGTCGTCACAGGATTTCTTCTCGCTAAGATAGGATAGAAAACCAGATAAGATAATTAAAACAAAAACAACAAAGAGAATGATACGCCAATTCCTCTTCAGTTTAGGGATAATCTTTGTTATCTCCTCACTCATATGCTGACCCCATGATTTAAGGGATTTATTTATCTTTTCATATTTGATAAACTCAAGAAACCTTACATGAATTCTCTTCCTAAACACCTTATTCTTTATAAAAATCCAGTAGATTACCGCAAGAATACCTAGGATAGAAAAAGTGTTCCCCACCTGATCTGCCAGTGTTTCACCATAATATATGCGTACGTCTTCTCTTTGAGGGATTATCAGCATCAGGGACGGAGAGGCGATATATATCTTCTTTGCCCCATCAACCTTCCAGTTAGGAAAATAGGATACCTTTACTATAAGGGGCTTCCCTACACAATTCGTATGAATCCGTATCTCATCGGCAAACAACTCCTCAGAGATGATACAATTAGAGTCTACTTCACTTGCGTTCTCTAATGCATCAACAATATTCTCCGGATAAAATACTTCTCTTCCATCCGGAATGGTTAAGGATTTATCGAGTACAATAAGGCGAAAATTCTCTATATCATAGCCATCAAGTGTTTTGGAAAAAACAAGGGGAACATCTTTATAGCCCATCGAAATCCAGTCATATGAGAATTGCTTCCACTCATCGGTAATGACAAGCACAGGCTCTCTTTTCAGGGCCTCTACATAATGTGAGTCCTCATTTACAGCATATATGTTGAATCCATTAATTTCCTTAATCAGACGATACCTTTTATTTTCATCAAGCGCGTTTTTGGTTTTCTCCGAGCTTGCAATAAAATATTGGACATTATAAAGGCGCAAACTCTCTGCTCCAGAATCAGGGTCAAACTCAGGCATCTCCAAGGGAAAACCAGGCCACCATGCACTCTGAGACATCTCTTTTTGGATGTAATAAAAGAAGGGAAACGTCAGTGAAGACTCAAGGAGAAGAGATTCCATAACACTTTTATTAGAGAAAACCGGCGATACCTCAAAAACCCGCGGCGTTCCAAACCGATTGTATTCACCAGAGTACTCGAAATCAACCCTACCGGATAGATTCCCATCCCGGAGATAGTCATTCAACTCCTTAAATGTATCATAGGTATCCTTTCCCTCAAGCCCCTCATAGTTCCACTTAATCCAGTGAGGGATATAGGTTACTCCAGAACTTACGAATGGGTTATCACTGAAGAAAGACTCTGCAGATTTAAGATGAGAATTATCCTCTAAACCTGCCAAATCGCCTGATTCAGAAATAATCCCGGATACGCCAAAGTTGACCCAAACAAGTGTAAATAACACAACAATTATTGGAAACGCCCATCTGGCCTTAAGACCCCGTGACAGCCTACCTAGACCGTCTGCTGCCATAAGCAGCGGAATAAAATAGATAAATGAAATGAATCGGATATATAATAGATTTATGTGTTTTATAGAAAGTATGAGACCAACAAGCGAAAAAATCATCCAGAGACAATAGGTTATGCGCCGATCCTTGTTTATTATCCCGGATGCAATGCTTACAGCCGCCAGCATATAGAAGAGGGAGAATGTGGGATTTATGAATTTATCTATACTAGGGAATCCATAGAACACATCCTTGGGTGCGGCAGAAAACCCCATCTTCACAAGCAAGGGAATAGCCCAGAAACTTGAGATCATGCCTGCTAGCATAAACATCTTAGCCAAATATAAAAGATTTTTAGATCTCCCGCTTACTAAGAGAAAAAACATTGAGGCAACAGTAACAAATATCGCAGTATATATGTGTGTGAGAACCACACATGAGAGTAAAACAGAATTTAATACAATATGCCGGTTTTGATCAATCCCCCGATATAGGCATCCTATAAATAGAATCGAAAGAGAAAAACTTAGCATATAGGAGAATTCTCCTGCGAGGGTGCTAGGAATGTTTCCACCCCATTGAGAATATGTTTCTAGGAAAAGAAGAAGAGTTGAGAATCCCGCAGCTATGGCAGGGGCAGGGAACTCAAATTTCATGGCATACATTGTAAGGTATGCTGTCAGCGGCAAAAGAAATATTCCAAGAACGGTTACAAGCTTGAATGCAACCTCCAGAGGCAAATAAATTGAAAGAATAGACATAAGCAGATAAGGCGGGACAAAATAGAACTGAAACATCGGTATTCCCGCCATCCAGTTAGGATACCAGCCTATGAGTTTTCCTTGAGGCAGCAGATGGTTTCTGAGATAATGCGCAAGGACATAATGTGAACCCATGTCACCTCCAGTGGTTGTTGTCTCAGATAGCATCAGATTAGGTGTAAAAAATAATGAGATAAATGCAAAAACCATCAAAAGAGAAACACAGTTTGCAACAAACTTCAAATCAGGCTTCGTAAATCTCATTTTCTGAATTGATATATAACAAAAAAGAACACCAAAAGCAGAAGCAACGCTATCGGAATCCATGAGGGCAAGGTTTCTTTTTCAATCACATGAATTACGCCACTAGAAAACGAGGAATAATATAGCCCGGATTCTTCATAAGAGACCACTGCAAAGATTGCATAGTTGCTCCCGGGAAGAGCACCAAATGATGACACCGTGAATGCGATGTCTTTATCTGATTTTTTGTCAACAATAATGGTTTTTTCACTTATATCAGATGACAATTCTCTTGGCAGGAACATAGACACAGTAACCTGATGAGGGATATTATCTATGTTTCTTACAGACATCTTTAACTCTTTTGTTTCTGTAACAGCTAGATCAAGCTCATTGATCTTAGGGGTTAGCTTAGAGACTGAAACCGTTTTTATTACCAAAGAAAAAGCCGAAACTGCAGAGAACGGATGCCCGTTAGCATCCTTGTAGTCAACCATCAGAAGGATTGTATATTTTCCCGGAACCATATTCTCGCCAATATCTGCCTCAAACTTGCCTGAATATGTCTCGTTTGGATTCAATCTACCCAAAAACAAATCATTTGCATGCAAACCCCCGGGCATTACAATGGAAGCAGATACATCATATGCAGCCTCATCTCCGAAATTTGCAAGGGTTAGGTTAATAATTGAGTTATTGCCTTGAATTATCTTCTCACTTGACACACTAGGAGTCATAGAGATAAAGGACGCAGATGAAACCCCGATACATATAAAGACTGCGAAAATGACAATTAATCTTTTCATTGCAAACACGCAAAACCCATTCTTGCGCTTGCACCTCCTTTTTTTTGTTTTTAAAAGCATTTAAACCAATGATTAATATATATTTAATATTAGTGATTCTTATAACAAATACAGGATGAGTTCTAACTCAGTAGATGATGTAGAGGGCGCCGGGAAGGAACAGAAAGATAAAATAGGTAAGAGAGCTAATGCAGCCACACCAAAAGATAGTGATGATGTAGAGCAGGTTGAAATAGAGTCATACAACATAGTCCTTGATGGGCTGACACTTGAGGTAAATATTTTGGATGTTGGAGATTATGTGCCACATTACCAGATACTGCTCCCAGACATAGATTTCGTTACATCCGCCCTCCTCGATGAAACAAAAAGAAGCCTGGTAGGGGGGATACAGTTTGAAACCCGGAATACATTAAGCTCTGATAAATTCCACGAACTGAAGAAAAAGTTTCTTGAGCGTTCCAAAGAAAAACTATCTAATGTCTTAAAGAAAGCATCCGAACAAGACATTGCAATACTGAGCAGGATGATAGTAAATGATATGCTCGGTATCGGAGAAATAGAATACCTTCTTGCAGATGATTATGTTGAGGAGGTAGTTGTTAACAACTGCAAAGATGTTGTCTGGGTATATCATAAAAAATATAACTGGATAAAAACAAGCATCCAGATAACCTCAGAGGCTATGATAATGAATTATGCTGCAAGGATAGCACGAGAGGTAGGAAGAGAGATAACCCACCTTGAGCCCCTCCTAGACGCACATCTCTCAACAGGAGACAGAGTAAATGCGACATTATTCCCTATCTCAACAGCAGGGAATACCATGACAATCAGGAGATTTTCTAGAACCCCCTGGACCATAGTCCACTTGATTGATCCTGCAGTTAACACGATATCTGTTGAGGCGGCAGCGTTTCTGTGGCTCTCAGTTGAATATGAACTTAGCATGCTAATAAGTGGAGGCACTGCATCAGGAAAAACCTCAATGCTAAACGCACTGATGCCTTTCATGCCAGCAAACCAAAGAATCCTATCTATGGAAGATACAAGAGAGTTAAACCTACCAGACTTTCTGCATTGGGTTCCTTTAACAACGAGACCGCCTAACCCTCATGGAGAAGGTGAGGTATCTATGCTACAGCTGGTTGAAAATGCTCTCAGGATGAGACCTGACAGAATCATTATAGGAGAGGTCAGAAAGAAAAGAGAAACCGAGGTCTTATTTGAGGCCATGCACACCGGCCACTCCGTTTATGGAACATTCCACGCAAACAGAGCACGTGAAGTAGTAGACAGGATTATGGGACCTCCAATGAATATCCCCGGGCTGGTCTTAGGTTCACTTCCATTAATAGTCATACAACATATGAACAGGAAAACCGGCCAAAGACGCACACTTGAAATAGCTGAACTTAGCCCGGGAGAGGGATACACCCCCAACGTCAACATCCTCTACCAGTGGACTCACAAAACAGATAAAACAGAAAAAGTATCAGAGAGCATCCGAGTGAAGGATGAAATCAAACTCTTCTCAGGGATGAGCGACGGAGACATAGAGGAGGATCTTAAAGGCAAGAGAAAGATTCTGGAGTGGTTACAGGAACATGACATAAAAAACGTAAATGACGTAGGCAAGATAATAACAGAATATTACATAGATAAGGACACAGTCCTCGACCTTGTGGAAGGAGACAAAGACATTTAATAGGTAGGTTAAGCTAAATAGATTATTATTATATAAAATGGAATCTCCATTCAATTCAGAAAAATTACAAGAATCTGCAAAGGTTTTAAACTTACCGGCAAAAAGGCTTCTATTGGTTTTCCCAGAGCTTGAATGGGACCTGAAAAGGGCAGGCTACAAGATGAGGGCTGTTGAATACCTTGCAATAACGCTTTTCATTTCAATGTCTGCGCTTGTGGGTACATTACTCCTTACAACCACACCCTTCTTTTTAACGAACACTGAATTCAACCCATATATTGCAGTAAGTCTGCCGGTGTTTATAGCAATCATCTCATTTTTTTATCTGCTCTTCATGCCAAAGATGGTTGTGCTAAAGGAGGGTAAACTAATAGATCAGGACCTGGAGTATATGCTAAAAGATATGCAGATTCAGATGACTGCAGGAGTGCCTTTATTCAACGCCCTTGCTAACATAGCTGCAGGAGGTTACGGCGAATGTTCGGCACTTATAGCTGAAATAGTGCAGGAGGTTGAATCAGGAAGCTCCATGAGGGATGTGTTAAATAACTACGGCATCATCTCCCCATCAGAATACATGAGAAGAGCTTTATGGCAGATCGCAAACGCAATGCAAACCGGCTCAGATATAAAACTTGCAATCATAGCCCTTTCAAATGATATAAGACAGGAAAAAGAAAACAAGATAAAGATATATGGCCAAGAACTGAGTCTGTGGGGTTTAATATACATGATGGCAGTAATCGTTGCACCCTCAATGGGAGTAACCTTGCTTGTAGTGCTTTCAAGTTTTATAGGTGGGAAAACAATAAGCATGGACATCTTCTGGGGCATACTCGTAGGCCTCATCGCATTCCAGATAATATTCATATCAATGGTAAGGAGTAAGCGCCCATACATAGGCTAACGATGAAAAAAAATAAACAAAAGAAGGCATCAAATGTTTTCTATCACATAATGGAATCATTGATAAAATTAATAGTCTACATCATTACTAAACCAGCTAACACCATTATGTCTATTTTATCGTCAATATATGAAACAGTTAACAGCTTTCTTAGACCACTTAAAGAATTCTTTATAAAATTTGTCAAATCAACGCACCATAGAGTAGGGTCATTGTTTCCATTCCATATAAGAGAGACGCTTGAGGGGATGTTCCTCTATTCAGGGCTTACGAGAAACCCCGAGGAAACGCTTGGTATGACAATGATGTATAGTATACTGTTCCCCATTGTAGTCGGGCTTATTGCATTAGTCGCCACAACAGATCATGCTATCGCACTGGGGTGTGCCTTACTATCATTTATATTGGTATGGATTCTGCTTTACATGATGCTAAACTTTCTCGTAGACAAACGTACAGGAAGCATTGAAAAGGTTCTGCCTGATCTTCTGTCAATGATATCACAGAATATGGGAGCAGGTATGACACCATATAATGCATTATGGTCTGCTGCAAGACCTGAATTCGGAGCACTTGCCGACGAGATGCAAAAGGTTGCAAGAGATACACTAACAGGTGTGCCTTTAGAGACTGCTTTGATAAACATGAGTAAAAGGGTTAAATCAGATAAATTGGCACGTACAGTCAAGTTGATGGTCCAGGGAATGAGATCAGGAGGTGAACTTCCCACAGTACTGCAGGAAATTTCAAAAGATATTCGCACAGAACAGAATCTGGTGAAGCGGATGGAGAGCGAAACAACGTCACAGGTTATGTTCATCATGTTTTCACTTATATTTGGCGCACCACTATTATTCGCAGCATCATCCCAATTCGTAAGCGTATTCTCCCAAGTATTATCTATGATAGATTTGGATAGCATAAAAGATCAAGGCAGCATGGTTTCCCTTCAACCGCTTGCAATCACAGAAGAGGGTTTTGTAATGTATACAATTATTGTTTTATGTGTCTGCTCTTTTTTTGGTTCTCTTTTAATGGGCCTTATGCGCTCAGGTAAAATGACCCGGGGACTACCCCTTATTCCAGTAACTATGATACTTTCCGTAGGTATTTTCCTTGCACTAAGACTTTTACTTGGATCATTATTCTCCGGTATGATGGGAACAATGTAAACTATTTTTTTTATTTAGAATATTTCAGTATCACATCACCCATTCTGCTTGATTCTTCCTTAGTTAACCTGAATTTGGAGGTCTTACGCAGTATATGGTTAATGATTTCAGATACCTTCAAGACATCCACTGTAGGGTTCTTTATGTGCACTTTAACGTTCTTGTTAGTGAAAACAAGTAGGCTATGAATCCATATATGCGGCGTTTTCCTTTTGAATATCTCTTTTTCATGTTTTAGGATAAAATCCTTCAAAACCTTTGCATTTCTCTTAACCTGTCTGCTGGGGCTGCCTATAGAGAGATCATATTTTTTCCCACGCCTACTTGTCTTGTATCTACTCCATGAATCACCATCGCAGTCTATTTCACCGCCATAGTTTTTTGACTCTATAATGAATATTCCATTAGATCCAATGATAATATGGTCCGTATCACCCCTATTGGGAGGTATGACCACCCCATTAATCAGATAATAGGAGTCATTGAGTTTCTCCAACTCCCTTGTTACAATACCTTCTCCTGCTACGCCACTACCCCATAAAATATGCCGCTGATAAGCATATAATCCAAGAGCATATGCAAGAGGCAACATTATGAGACCCAGCATAGAATACATAAACTCATTTAAAACAAAAAGAGACATAGCTAAGATAAAAATCAACAGGGAAAGGAATAAGAGGCTTGAGGTTAACTCAATATTGCTGCGAACATATTTGTCAACACCCCTCTTTAGTATTTGCATAATTAATTTATGATTCCAACGGATAAATTATATAAACACATATATAACCCGGCGCATATGCATAATATACATACCTATTGCGCAGGGAAAGCCACAAGTAAACCGAAAGGTATTTATACGTGAATTAACATAATGAGATTATACTTAACATTAGGTGGTTTAATGGGCTAGTATATCTTTTTTGGTGTGGAATAGATTTTTGAGGTGAAAAAAATAAAATGAGTAAAATGAGTTTGGATAATAATAAAGGACAAGGTGCTATGGAGTATTTGATGACGTATGGTTGGGCCATACTCGTCGTGATGATTGTTGGAGTTGTACTATGGCAGCTCGGAGTCTTCGGAGGAGGACCAGGAGCAGTGAACACCGCCGTAGGATTCGCTAAGATAAAACCGTTTGAGCCGAGTATCAAGTATACTGGATCAACTCTTAGTTTTGTTATAAATAACGGAGCAGGCACATCTATCAGTGGTGTGAACGTAACTGCGAGCGGAGATTGCACAGTTGCAAGTGCCGCAGCAACTACATTGACAGCAGGTGCTACGACAATAGTTACAGGTACTACCTGCGGTCCTAAAGCTGTGGGTGATTCGTTTTCTGTGAACATAAACATCTCATATAGCCAGACAGTAGCAGGTCAGGTTATAACCCACACAGACCGAGGAAGGATAAACGGTGTAGCAGAGTAAAATAAACTACCCATCATCCTTTTTCTTTTTTTTCTTTTATATTTTTTTTATATTCTCTTGTTCTGACAAAATATCGATAAGTTTTTATCTAACGGCTACCTAAATTTTTTTATGCAGATCTCAGACGTAAAAGGTCAGGGAGCCATGGAGTATCTGATGACTTATGGCTGGGCTATTCTCGTTGTTATGATTGTGGGGGTAATGCTTTGGAAGATGGGTGTTTTTGGAGGGAACCCGGAGGGCATAAACATGGCAAACGGATTCGCTAAGATGAAGCCATTCGAACCAGGTATCAAATACGACACCGTTAACGGGTTAAGTTTCATACTTAGTAACGGAGCCGGCACATTCATAAGCGATCTGAATATCACGGCAGGAGGAGATTGCGTAGGTAGATTAGATCCGGAAAGCGCCACAATGGACTCAGGTTCGGCCGTAAAAGTTTCAGATGCCAACAGTATATGTGACACCTCAAAGATGGTGGGTGACGCATTCAAGGTTAATCTGACCATAACCTACACCCAAATGATTTCAGGCCATAGTTACAATCACACAGACCGAGGGAGGATAACTGGAATAGTTGAATAAAATTTTTATTCTATGATTCCAATATTCTCTATTAATACTACATTAATACTACACCACTAAAATGCTTGATAAAAAAAAGATAGAGAAAGAAGGTATTAAATTAATAGAGAGCTTCTCCGAGATACTGGAGAATATACCTCAGAGCGATGAAACCCATTATGTCGTGGACTTGAAGAATGTTAAAAGAGAGGATGGGGAGGCGGTGATGAAAAAAGACTTCCATAAAAAGATGAAAAAACTAGCCCCTAACTGGAGTGAAGGATACGTAGTCGCCGAAAAGGCCCCTTGAATAAGATGGATGCAGTAATTCTTGCCGCAGGAGAGGGAACACGGCTTCGACCGCTCACATGCACGAGACCGAAACCAATGCTGCCCGTAGCAGGGAAACCCATAATTGAATGGGATCTGGAAGCCCTATCAGAAAACGGATTTAAGAAAGCCTACATTATCGTAGGTTACAGAAGCGAGGAGATAAAAAATTATTTCGGGGAACAATTCAACGGACTTAGGCTGGAATATATTATACAAAAAGAACAGCTTGGAACAGCGCATGCGATCTCTATGGTAAAAGACAAGATAACCGAGGATTTCCTTGTCATGAACGGCGATTTGATCACATCAAAGGAACTGATTAAAAACCTCGCCGAAAACCACAAAAAAAGTAACGCTAATGCAAGCCTTTGCCTTGTAAGGGTCAATAATCCAAAAGAGTTTGGCATAGTCAAGCTAACAGGAAACAAGGTTATAGACATAGAGGAAAAACCAGAGAATCCAGAAGGAGATCTAGCGAATGCAGGCATATACATCTTCAATAAGGGGGTGTTTGATACTATTAAATCAATAGAGAAATCAGCTAGACTAGAATATGAGATAACAGACGCTATCAGAATCATGATAGATAAAAAAGAGGTTTACGGCTTCGAGGGGGAGGGTAGATGGATTGACGTAGGCAGACCATGGGATCTTCTGAACGCAAATGAGATGGTCATGAAGGAGATGAAACTTAAACAAGATAAAGAGGTTATATTAGAAAAATATGTGACGATAAAGGGTCCAGTACATATAGGAAAAGGTTCAATCATCAAATCAGGAACATATATTGAAGGCCCATGCTATATCGGCAAAAACTGTGTCATCGGACCAAACTCATATATTAGACCATACTCAACCATACAAGATAGGGCGAGAATAGGTAACGGCGTAGAAATCAAAAACTCGATTATCATGTCTGATACTAACATATGCCACCTATCATATGTAGGAGACTCTATGATAGGGGAAAAATGCAACTTCGGTGCAGGAACAACCGTCGCCAATCTCAGAGTCGACAATGATGAAATAAGAATAGAGATAAAAGATAAATTAACAAAATCAGGTAGAAGAAAATTCGGCTGCCTTATGGGAGACAACGTAAAAACCGGGATAAACGTATCCATAATGCCGGGAAGATCCATCTATCCAGGAGCATATGTTGAAGCAGGTTCGGTTGTAAGGAACACAATCTACAGTGAATAAATCGTTTAAAGCCCTTGTTTCCTGAGTCTACGACGCCTATTCAAAAAAAGTATCAAAAGCAGGAAAAATACAATGGGTGTCGCATATATTGCATAATCTATAAAAACACCTATTTTTGCTTTCTCTATTTCAGTGAGTAAGAAATCACAGCTATCAACTCGTTTAGAATTATTTAATTCCCCATAGAGGGCCTTTGCCTCTAATACGTAGAATGATGCATTATCTAGATTAGAAGAACGATAATTATCCATTGCAAGATCATAATAGGATTCAGCTTCGACATATTTAACAGATAAATTAAATAAACGCCCGCACCCTATAGCCTTCTCCCCATCAGCTAATTCAACATATAAGTCTATTGCCTTCTCTGCATGTATCGATGCATTATCATACTCTTCTGAATCAAATAACTGAAAGGAGATATTACAAAAAAGATTGGCATCATGTCTTTTCTTAGTCAACGCAATCGTGGAAAGTAAGGATTTAGATTTCATAATGCCTGAGGAGTCATTTAACTCAGTATAGATCACCAATGCATCCTGCGCATGCGCAGAGGCACCATCAAACATAAGAGAGGATAAGGAATCTAATGCATTCGTATAGTGCCACGAGGCCTTATTTACCTTAGAATCTATGCTTTTCTTGTCAATATTTGCCCGGAGAAGATCGCATTTTATTGCACTGTTGCGGTCATTAATTTCCAAGTAGATATGTAAAGACATTTCAGCATAATCTCTCGCCTCATCAAATGACCCCAAATCAAGAAGCCTGACAGCCTCAGCATAGTATTTGTCTGCTTCCCCTCTTTTATCTACAGTACTTGAATTCAGCTTAGTTACGAGGAATATGAAATCACACTTGAAAGTGCCATCGGTATTATTTACCATCAAAAACATCTGCTTTGCTCTCGTTGCATAAACGCGCGCCTCATCATAGTCGCCGTTCAGATAAAGATTATATGCCAACAAATAGGATTCCTCCGCCCTCTTGTTCAGGAAATAGTCTTGATCTACTGCAAGCCTGTAGAGCTTATCTGCTGAGCCAACAAATATGTTATTGTATAAATCAATAGTTAATGTGAGAGGCTGCTCATCGAAACCATACTGCCAGCGCATGTTTCCTTCAGCGTCAAGAGAACATAATGAATCCTTCGTTAACAACAGTATGTCCATATTACCATCATTGTCTACATCCGCTATCCAGGAATCAACAAGATTATCTATAGGTTTCATCCATAAGCGTGATCCGTTAACATCTAATAAGTACACCATATTCGCAGAGAGAGCCAAGATTTCAGATAAATTATCTTCATTTAAGTCTGAGGCATAGACCTCAATTATCCTTTCACCTACACTATAATTCCAGGTTATTTTCTCATCTTCCAGAAGAAAGATGCCAGAATATGCTCCAGCTATTATTTCAATTCTTCCGTCGGCGTCGATATCTGATGCGAATATGCTCCAGACCCCCCCACCAAGATCATAGGAATATTTTAATTTCCTGTCCTGACCAAGGACATATACATTAGAATCCAGAGAAGAAGCAATTATATCAGTCCACTCATCACCATCAATGTCCACTAACTTGATATCGGTGATTATGTTACCCGGAGTATAATCCCATTTAAAGTCATACTCATAACGTTTTAATCCGGCTACATACTCCCTGTGGATTATGTATAGCTTCTTTACATTTACACTTCCTCCTATGATGCTTGACGCTGCTAAAACATCCAAAACACCGTCATGGTTTATATCATCCAGATACATAAAGTTAATCTCTTCTCTTGCATGCGGATACTTGAGTTTACCGTATCCAGAGATGCAGTTCCGCCTCACATAGGTTCCATCATAATCAAAAAAAGATATGCAGCCTGCACGGTTACTGTATGACACAGCATAAAGCTCAAGAAGCCCATCCTTATCAGCATCTATCGTATAGAGTTCATCTGATTTCAGGTTATATGACCATTTCTCAGATAACGGAGAATAAACCTGCGCACTACAGCATCCGACAATGCAGCATCCGACAATACAGCATCCGACAAGGACTAAAATAAAAAAAAATATTATCCTATTTTTCATCATACCCTATTTTTTTTTATTACTGCGGCTTCAAGATAAGCCGTTTACCCATCGACTCCATATAGAGCACTTCAATTCCTTCAGATAACTGCCCCTTTAGCTCATTAGGAACAGGAAGCTCAAATGTTTCATATGAAGACATATCCATCAACTGCACAGTATCACCAATAACATTGAGTACCTGCGCATTGTTTTTGTTAATTATCGGAACATCTACATTGTTACTTATTGGCCCCATCAAATTCCTCTTCTGCCCATCAAAAATACCGACTGCATCAATCCTTGCCTTCGCCCCACCGTGTTTCCCAGGCTTTGAGTGTGTGACACTTACGACTCTGCAAGGCTCATTATCAATTAATACATATTTGCCTGCCTTAAGATCCTTCATGTTTCCAATCTTCTTTTCCATTTTTTTTATCCTACTTTTTTATTCTATCTTTTTATCAATAAGATACTATTCTAATTTTTAGATAAAAAATAAATAGTTAAAGATGAAAACATGTAGACCCTCATGGGATGAATACTTCTCAAAGATTGCCTTAGATGTTTCCTTAAGATCAACATGCATAAGACACCAATTCGGCTCAGTGATAGTGACCCAGGACCATGAAATAGTTGCCACCGGCTACAACGGCGTTGTCAGAAACGCACCGCACTGTCAGGATGTGGGATGCATAAAGAATAAAAACAACGTAGAAAGCGGCACAGGGCATGAAATCTGCCCGGGCGTACATGCAGAACAGAATGCACTCATCCAGGCAGGGAGGAAAAGCCGAAAGTGCACACTATACATTAACGCCTTCCCATGTAAGATCTGCGCTAGACTAATCGTTAACGCAGGGATAGCACGGGTTGTTGTGAGCGGAGAATATACTGATAAAGAAGGGCTTGAAATCATGAAGAATGCCGGGATAATAATATCCCACATAGACTTAGACAAGAAAGAAGGAACAGAAGAATATTAGGGATTTTGGGGATTTAGCCCATGATCCCAGACTTTATTGCCTCAGATATGCCGGATATGATAAACTGCACAGAGATTGCAGAAAGCATCAAACCCATAACCCTTGTCAAAACCTTTGCTCCAGTATGCCCTAAGACCTTGTAAACAAGATCCAGACGAGAGAATATCTTAAAAGCCACCCAGAAAACAAGAAGTATATTCACAAAGAGAAACACCCTATTTAACACCGTTGCTGCCTCCTCAAAAAGAATTATTCCAGTAGTGATGGCACCAGGCCCGGTGAGTAAGGGAATGGCCATAGGCGTCACCGCAATATCCTCTTTCTCTAAATCAATGCTCTCTGATGAACCCGTCCGCGTTTTCCGGCCAAACAACATCTCAACAGAGATGATTAACAAAATTATTCCGCCAGCAATCCGGAAAGAATACAGGTTTATGCCAAGAATCATAAAAATGAAGTTACCAAATAAGGTTAAAATAAGCAACACAATAGCAGCAGTCCTTGTAGCCATCCGGATCATGGCCTGTTTATCTTCCTCGTTGTAATCCTCAAGAAGCGACATAAATATCGGCAAAAGACCGAAGACATCAATGATAACAAATAAAGCAACAAAAGATTTCACAACAAAGGTAAGATCCAAAGGACCAAATGATCCAAGGATAAATGTTAAATCCATTATATAATCTTATTAATAGATAAATGATATAATAAACTTATTTTATGATATAATAAACCTATTTCAAATAATCTTTAACAATCTTTAAGGCACAGTATTTACCGCACATAGTACATGTGCCTTTATCTACTAACCTATCGTATTTTATGCGGATGTCTTTGTCTATGCATAGATCAAACATTTTATCCCAGTCAAGTTCGCTTCTCGCCTGAGACATCATATCATCTCGTGTAGTGTCCTTTAATCGGACTATGTCGGCTGCGTGGGCTGCAATCTTGGATGCTATGACGCCTTCCCGGACATCTTCTACAGTTGGAAGACCCAAATGCTCAGAGGGGGTGACATAACAGAGAAAATCTGCCCCATGCATTGCTGCGATTGCTCCGCCGATAGCTCCGGATATGTGATCATGGCCTAATGCAATATCAGTAACCAAAGGACCAAGAACATAAAAGGGGGCGTTACCACAAATCTTTTTTTCAAGAACCATGTTAGCCTGAATCTGATCCAACGGAACATGCCCGGGACCTTCAACAATCACAGGCACCTTGGCTTTCCTTGCTCTTTTTGTGAGCCGTCCTAAGTTCACTAACTCCTGCATCTGAGCAATATCTGTCGAATCCTTGATACACGCAGGCCGAAGCGCATCACCTAAACTTATTACAGTATTATATCTGCCCATTATCTCAAGGATATGGTCAAAGTGCGTATATAATGGATTCTCTTTTTTGTTCTTAATCATCCAAGCGGCAATAAAACTTCCACCCCGGCTTGTTATGGGAATAGATCTGCTGCCAAGATCATCGAGAATATTTTTTGTGATGCCACAGTGCAGTGTCAGAAAATCAACGCCGTCTTTGCAGTTTTTCTCGATGACGTCAAGTATATCATCTGAGGTCATGTCAACCTGCTTTTCAATGAAGGCCTGGTATATGGGCACGGTTCCAAGAGGAACATCCGTACTTTTTATTATTTCCCTCCGGATTAAATCAAGATCCCCTCCAATAGATAAATCCATTAAGGCATCTGAGCCGGATTTCACAGCCACCCAGGCCTTATCTAGTTCCTTGCGGAGATCAACAACATCAGAAGAGGTTCCAAGATTTGCATTAACCTTAACTTTTACGCCTTCACCAATCGCAAGGGGAGATATGTCTCGCTCAGAACTCTTAAGAATAACAATAGAGCCATTATCAATCCTTCTCTGAAGCTTCTCAGGGGATATCCCTTCTTTTTTAGATAGTTTTTTAAGCATTGTTTAAATAATATAAAAAAAAATCGCCCGCGCCGAGATTTGAACTCGGGTCAAAAGCTCGCTGCGAACCTTTTTCTTTTCAATGGGAAAAAAAGATGAAAAAATATTCACCGCAGGCTCTCAGGATATCCATGCTACCCCACGCGGGCTTATGGTTATATATTTATAGCGCAATCGTTAAGTATTAAATAGAATGCATGAGGTATTCACCTATATTTTGACAGGAGTAGTATTGATACTGTTCCTGTACATATTCTGGAAGGTCCTAAAGAAGGTTATAGTAAATTCAGTTGTTGGTTTGTTTTTACTCTTCCTGTTCAAGTTCGCCTTCCAGCTGCCGATTCCGATAAATCTTGCAACTATCGGAGTTACTGCAGTCTTTGGGCTTGCAGGAGTCGGAAGCCTCCTGATACTCAGTCTCAGCGGAATGCTCACGCCCCCATGATCTTAGAGAAACTATGTTCCAATGCCGCGGTAGATTATGCCAGATTCTTTGAACTCATTTTTGGAAAAAACGTTTCTACCATCCACAAAAATCTGTACACCTTTCTCTCTGAGCTCTTTGAGATCCATGCTGCCATATTCTTTATGGTTTGTTACCAGGATCACTGCATCAATAGAGGGCAGATTTCCCATACCTGCTGACTCTGCCCCAAATCGCCTGATCTCATCATCTGAAAACAGGGGATCATGCACATAAACATTCGCCCCCCTATCATCTAGATGTTTTATTATGGAGAGGGAAGGGCTTAAAAAAGTCTCTTTCACGTTACCTCTGTAGGCGAGACCCAAAACAAGAATATTTCTTCCTTTAAGCGAACCTAACTCTTTTTCAACTAAGCCTACGGCAAAGTCGGGCATCCCATCATTTATCTCCCGTGATGCCTTCGAAAGAACCATGTCAACACCTGCGTCTGCAGCATTCTTTATCAGAAAATAAGGGTATACCGGAGCACAATGTCCACCCACCCCGATACCCGGGAGAAGTATGTGCGAATGAGGATTCGTATTCGAAGCAGAGATTATTTCGTTGACATCAAAACCTTTTGCATTACAGAATTTAGCAAACTCATTAGCTACTGCAATATTTATGTCCCGGTAGACCATGCCAAACAACTTAGTTGATTCAGCCGCCTCCGAACTCGAAACAGAAACAACCTTTGAATCAAGAACACGCTCATAGAATTCAAGTCCCTGCTTAGTTGATTTTTCATTCACTCCGCCGACAATCTTGGGAATATCCTCTAGATACTCAAACATTACGCCAGATGATACTCGCTCAGGGCTAAACACCAGATAAAAATCTTCTCCGGACTTAAGATTGGATTTCTCCAATATAGGCGCCATACGATTCCTTGTACCACCTACCGGGAGGGTTGTCTCATAAACAACCAATGAACCTTTCTGCAGACCTTCTGCAACAACCTTTGTTACTGAATCAACAATACTGTAATCTATGTTCCCTTTAGGGTCAACTACCAGCGGAACAATAATAACTATGACATTAGACTCCTTTACAGCGGACACCGTATCAGTTGTCGCAGATAAAAGGCCTTTCTTTACTGCATCCTTTACCTTCTCATCCAGTCCAGGTTCTTCTGTTACATGAGAAATCCCGGAGTTAACTGAGTCCACAACCTCCTGATTTATATCGCATCCGATTACAGGAAACCCCTTGCTTGCATACTGGGCAGCTAAAGGAAGCCCGATCTTTCCTAAACCAATGACACAGATTTTCATAAAGATATCACCTGCTCTGCCTCATTTGACTCTATTAGCTTCTGAGCCAAAACCAAGGCACTTATACCATCTAATCCACTGACCACAGGCTTTTTATCGGTTCTCACACAATCAACCCACGACTCAAGCTCTGCTTTCAAAGGCTCTTTTTTCTGGATCCGTATATTAGTGATGTCACCTTCCGCCACACCCATAAGTATGTCAGAGTAACTGTAGTTTCCGTCATTTGCCTTGATGTTTTCATAGAAATATAGTTCCTGGGTCAGATATTTCACAAGAAACATGCCTTTCTCACCAAGAATAGATATCTCCCGGATCTTTTCAGGGGTCAGCCAGTTAACAGATAAAACACCTACCGCACCGTTTTGGAATTTTATCAGTCCAGATAGGATATCCTCATGTTTTGTATGAATCTTACGCTCGGTTTCAGCATATAGTCTCTTAACCTCGGAATTGGTAAGATACCTCATGAGATCTATGTCATGCACTGCAAGATCTATGACGACGCCCACATCCCTTATTCTATTAGGGAACGGACCCACACGTGTCGCCTTCATCTCAAATATCTTCCCTAACTCACCCCGGTCCAGCCGCTTTTTTAATTCAATGACCGCCGGATTAAATCTTTCGATGTGACCTACAGTAAGTTTTACTCCATTCTCCTCTGCCCTCTTTGTGATCTCTTTTGCATTATCTTCTGTGTCTGCTATGGGTTTTTCAACAAGCAGGGAAATATTATGCTCAATACAACCTAATGCAACATCTTTATGGTATTTTGTCGGAACAGCTATTGACACAAGATCAATGTCCTCCTTATCTATCATCTCCAGGTAGTCGCTATATACGTTACATCTCAGATGCTTTGCAACATTTACTGCGTTATCATAATTTGCATCTGCCACAGCAACTAACCGGGTGCCATCTAATTCAGAGTATATCCTTGCGTGATTTCTTCCCATGGATCCGACCCCAATTACAGCCGCATTAAGCTTTTCCATTTTTTTTATAAATCATTAAGTACCGACGCTACATAATCCAGATCCTTCCGGGTCACAGATGGATGAATAGGCAATGAAATAACTTCTGAGGTTAACTTCTCTGAAATAGGGAGCAATGCATCATATCCCAGATCTTTGTAGAGCTTCTGCTGATGAATCAACAGAGGATAATAGATTCCGGCGCCAATGCCTTTCTTATTTAAGATTTCAACTACTTTATCCCGGCTTTCATGTACCCTTATCGTGTATTGATGAAAAACATGTTTATAATTATCTCTGATAATTGGAGTAATTATTTTATCATTATTTATCGCATTTGTAAGATATTGAGCATTCTCTATTCTCCTTTGATTAAATTCAGGCAGCTTCTTTAGCTGACATAAACCAATTGCTGCAGCAATATCAGTCATCCTCAGATTAAATCCAAGGATCTCATGAACATACCTTTCCCTTGAACCGTGCTCCCTTATCATCCTTGCCTTTAGGGCTATTTTCTCATCATCTGTTGTGATCATACCCCCCTCAGATGAGGTCATGTTCTTTGTCGGATAAAAGGAAAAACATCCAGTTCCAAAGGAACCTGCCGCTTTGTTTTCGAATTTCGCTCCATGAGCCTGGCACGCATCCTCTATCACAGCAAGATTATGGTCATGCGCCAACTCCATGATTGCGTTCATATCTGCGAGATGACCATACAGGTGCACGGGAAGGATTGCTTTCGTCTTAGCTGATATCTTTTCATTAATTGCATCAGGGTCAATGTTAAAAGTATCCTCAGACACATCTGCGAAAACAGGTCTTGCGCCGGTAAACAGAATCGAATTCGCAGTCGCTATAAAAGAAAAAGAAGAGGTTATCACTTCATCACCTACACCTAACCCATGGGCCAATAGCGCCACATGAAGCGCCGCAGTCCCAGAGTTTACCGCTATTCCATGACTTGCGCTGACAAATCCAGAAAACTCCTTTTCGAATTCTTTTACCTTAGGGCCTTGAGCAATCACTCCCGAATCCAATACATCCATCACGGCCTTTTTCTCTTCTTCTCCGATAAGGGGTTTAGCTATGGGTATCATTCTTTAATCATAGAATAGATCTCTTTTGGAATTTGGATCTCTTCGCCACATTCGATGCATTTCATTAATATAGTGTTGTCTATCTCTTTTTCTTTTTTCATTTTCCTTCCACGTTTGCATACAAAACCTACGAGCTTTGCAGGATTTCCGTAAACTAGGGCGTGGTCTAAAACGTCGTCAGTAACCACGGAACCTGCCCCTACCATAGCGTACCTACCAATGGTTACTCCACAGATTATGGTTGAATTAGCTCCAATGGAAGCACCTTTTTTAACTTTTGTAGGATAAAGCCTAAAATCCGGGTTAAACGCCCTAGGATACAAGTCATTTGTAAAGGTCGTTGCAGGACCAACAAATACATCATCCTCTATTGTGACCCCGTGATAGACAGATACAAAATTCTGTATCTTCACCCCATCACCTATTCTGACATCGAAATCTACATAGACGGATTTTCCAAGGATACAGTCTTTTCCAATCAAGACATTCTCCCTTACCTGAACCCAATGCCATATCTTTGTTCCCTCACCTATTTCCGTTTTGTCTGAGATCTCGGCTGTAGGGTGTATATATGTGTTTTTCATAATATGAGGTATATCATATATTGTTTAAAATTAAGTTATTAAATATATACATTTTAGATTTATATAGCCCAGATTCACCGCACCACACCCAAAACATCTAATCTCCATCATCTCTATTATCTCCATTTATTCTAAGTAGTTATAATATATCAAAAGCAAAGAAAAAATGAAGATCTTACAAATGGCGAGATGGTTCTTCCCCCACGTAGGCGGCGCCAGTATCCGAGTATATCAGACAGCAACGAATCTTGTGAAACTCGGACACGAAGTCCATCTACTAGTCCACAACCCAAAATCAGTCAAACAATGCAATCTAGAGCAAAACGCATTACCCTATGAGGAATACGACGGAATTTATGTTCACAGGCTTGCGTACTTTAAACCAAATTCCCTCTACTGGGGCATGAGCATCCCCTTAATGGCAAAAAAAGCCGTCGACATTATAAAAAAAGAAAAAATCGATGTGATCTTATCACATAACCCACCATATCTGGTTGGAACATCATCCTGGATTGCCAGTAAATTCACAAATACTCCGTTAATCCTAAATGTACATGATGTCTGGGGCGCCTCCCATTACAGGAAACACGAATATATTATAGGTAAACACCTGGAGAAATTTTGTATTAAGAGAGCTAAAAAAATAATTGTACCCTGCAAAGAGTTAGATGAAATCCTATTAAAGAGAGGAAAAATAAACCGAACTAAAATTGTTGTCGCACCAACAGGGGTGGACACCAAGCTTTTTAGACCAATGAATATCCCAGAGGACATTGATGCTTTGTTTGTGGGCAATCTGGCACCTTGGAGTGGCGCAGAATTCTTTGTCAATGCAGCAAATAAGCTTCTTGAAAAGAATAAAGATCTTAGATTTATGGTTGTTGGAGACGGCATTCAACGAAAACACCTAGAAGAGAGTAGTCAAACAAACATATCGTTTACTGGAGCGATTCCAACAGATCATCTTCCAGAGATAATAAACAGATCAAAACTCTGTGTCTCATCCTTTCCAAAACCCGCGAGC
The DNA here is from genome assembly GCA_030609775.1 of Candidatus Altarchaeota archaeon. Taxonomy (GTDB): domain Archaea; phylum Altiarchaeota; class Altiarchaeia; order IMC4; family QMZM01; genus JAUWTD01. The sequence goes on along the minus strand of JAUWTD010000003.1, from coordinate 6,507 downwards.
GTGAAAAGAGAAACACCAATAAGACCCATATCCACATTAGAGTTCATGGCATGCGGCAAGGCAGTGATCATAAGTGACGTACACGGGATTAGAGACATTATAACTGAGGGAAAAACCGGATTCTTATCTAAACCGGAAAACATAGAGGATCTTGCAGATAAGATTGTGTTTTTACTAAAAAATAAGGAGATAAGGGATAATGTAGGTAAAAATGCAAGAAAATTTGCGTTAGATAATACATGGGAGAAAACAACGAAAATAGTCGAAAAAGCTATAACCACCTGCTGAATGTCCGATAAACCCTGCTTCCAACCCATTTTGAGTAGACATAGATCAGTGATTGTCTAAGCCACAGCATGTTCTTTGTGCTGACATAGATAAACCTTATGAATTTTCCGCTGACTCTGCCACCGAACTTAACACCCAGGATCTCTTCAACAATCGGCTTTAACGCCTCGTAATCAACCCCCTTTATCTTCGGCTTACCCGGAGAGAAATCTGCAAGCTCTTCAGGGCATTTTATCAAAGACAGATCATTTTCTATACAATAATCATACAAATAATTTCCAGGTATTGGCGTGAAAAAGGAAACACTTGTGAAATGCGGTTTCATCTTCTTTACAAGCTCCAATGTCATCTTTGCATCCTCTATTGTCTCCCACGGGGTTCCAATCATAAAACTACCACCCACCATGACACCGTTTTCCTTACATATCCTTGCCGCTTCAAGATTCTGCTCTACGGTCGTTCCCTTGTCGAGGCTGTCAAGTACCTTCTGGCTGCCGCTTTCAAATCCGAACAAAGCGAGCTTCAATCCAATTTCCTTTAACTTAGGTACAATCTCCTTGTTTATGCAGAAGAGATCTGACCTGCTCTGGATCAGAAAATTCGCCTTAATGCCGGATTCTTTGAATTTCTCACAAAACTCAAGCACCCACTCCTTATTAAGTGTGAAGGTATAGTCATAGAACTTAATGCTCTTGAAATGGTATTTCTCGTAAAGCATCTTCAATTCACCCATAACATGATCAACGCTCCTAAACCGAACGCCTTTGCCAAACATCTTATCAGAATGAGGAGCACAGAACTTACACTTGTAAACGCAGCCTCTGCTAGCGCACATGGTAACCATTGGCGATTTGAAAACACCAGGATAATTAGGTAGTGAAATCGAATTCTTGTAATCATAGAGTTCACGATCTGCGTAGGGAAGCTCATCAAGATTAGGTCTCTTACTAGGTATAACCTTCTCTTTTGGAGGATTATTATCCCGTATAGACTCTAAAAGCTCTACGAAACTAATCTCTGCTTCACCAGTCATTACATAATCATAATTCGGATTTTCTGCAGCCTCTTCTGTAGCAAGCGTCGGATGCGCCCCACCGACAACAACATAAGAGTCGGGATAGGTCTCCTTGATGAAACCTGCCAGTTTAGAGACAACATTAACATCACAACTTCGCATAGGTATGCCAAAAACCTCCGGATCCTTCTTTTCTACAAGAACCTTCCTGAACTCATCCCAGCTAGATAAGGTGCGCATATCTATTAATTCAATATCATTAAAACCCTTGGCTTTGGCGCACGCACTCAATAAACATAGACCGTGCTGAATAACACTCGACCAATGGGATTTGCCAAATGTGTTAAAGGCATTCTCTCCAAAGGCAGGATCTATAAAAACAACCCTCATAATATATTTTTTGGTTTCAGGAATAATATATAGTAGTTTTTACCCTTCAGGATTAAAGTTTAGAAATCAACTTATTTTATAGAATAATAAAGGGAAAGTGACAGCAACTAATGCAGTCACCTATGATCTATTATTTGTTCTTCTCTATTTCAACTTTCAACCATTCAGCTGCATCATCTCCCTGCATCAGGTTGCTTAATTCATCAGGGTTACTCATCTCTACTTCAAATATCCAGCCATCCCCATACGGATCCTTGTTTATGAAGGTCGGGTCATCATAAAGCTTCTCATTTGTGCCCTTCACTGTCCCGGAAACAGGGGCAAAAAGCTTGCCAACCCACTTACCAGTCTCTATCGTACCTACTTCCGCATCCTGATCCACTGAATCACCATCAAATGGCATCTCAACATAACTTATGTCGCCAGACACATTCTGCGCATAATCAATAAATCCAATCCTGGCAACATTGCCATCAACCTTAGCCCACATAAATTCTTTATGGTAATAAAGACCATCAGGCATATCGTATCCTTCAACATCCATTTCTATCACATCATAAAAACTAATTATAATAATTAATCATTATATAGTTAAATATGCACCCACACATACACGCTTCACACAGATAAAATAGATCAGACTTCACCTAAACCGCTTGATAACACCAATCCCTGATCTTCTGAGTTGTGACCTTATCACACAACAAAATATTTCCATGGGATACAGCAATATAAGAATAACACACATCCTGAGCATTCTGAAGCACTCTGCCAGCATTAGAACACGGTATATCCTCACAGATTGAGACATCATCCAAAACATTAGCAACACCAATATGACACCAACCCCGGATCTCTTGATCTATGACCTTATCACACAACGAAATATTTCCTTTTGCCACAGCAATCCCTTGATAACAGGAATCCTTATGATATAATGTCTGGATCCCCTCACATAACAAAAGATGACTCCGTGAGACTGCAAACTCCCGGGAACACCAATCTATACTATCCTGATCCCATAGATTAATACATATAGAAAGATTATCTGACACCACAGCAACCTTGCTATAACATCCTTTCCTTATCTGGATATCATAAATCCTATCACATATCGAAGAATTCTGTTTTTCTACTGCAGAACCAAAATAACAACTATCCTGTTTAACCTGCTCAGATAATTCATCATATGATATTTCTTCACTTACACAGCCACACAAAACAACTACAGAAACCACAATAAAAAATAGAACCCCCTTCATAGAAGAATAATAGTATTCTCTTAAATAAATTTAGCAAGAATAAGATAATACATCGCACATCAGAGTTATATATGCTACTATGCAGATAATATTTAAGACAAAAAGATGATAATAGCAGAGATTACCGTCATACCCATAGGGACAAAAACACCAAGTGTGAGCAGATATGTTGCAAAGGCATTGGATGAACTTAATAAACTAGGATTAAAGCCAGAACTCAATGCTATGGGAGTGGTATTTGAGGCAGAAAATATTTCAGTAATCCTGCAGGCATATGAAACCCTACATGAATCAGTCTTCACACAAGGAGCCTTAAGAGCAGTTACTTCATTAAAAATAGATGAAAGAAGAGATAAGGAAGGCAGCATAAAACAGAAAATACACTCAACAACTGCCAAAAACACCACCAGATAAACTTTCTACACCCCCTTTTTATTTTCCGCATATACAAATGAAAAAAAAGAATATCCTTGCATTCGGAGCCGGAATCATTATTCTCGCATACATAATCCATAGCCTGGATCCTGAGAAGATATTTGCAGCACTTCTAAACACAAGAATAGAATACTTTATTTTAGCAGGATTATTCTATTTCCTAAACGATGTAGTCGCCGCAATCTCCCTTAAAATAATCACTTCAACAAAAATAAGCATCAAGGATGCACTAATCTCCCATATGTGCGGCATGCTCTACAGCAACGCAACACCCGGCAGGGTAGGCTACTACTATACGTCTCTTTCAATAGCAAAAAAAACAAAAACATCAAAGTCAGGGAACATCGGGATCCTGACACTGTTCCAGGGAATAAACTTCCTGATGAAGGTTATATTATGTCTTCTTGCGGTAGTGTATTTTTCATCATATATAATAGATGAGAGATCCCAAAGATATCTTCTCATCGCATCAGTTCTCCCCATAATAGGAGTAATTTTAATAATCCTTGCATTATATACAAATATCTCCAACAGGATAATATGCAAAATACCCGTACTTAACAAGAGCATAGAATATATACACCGCATGCAGGAGACGGTGAGAGCTGTGAAAGCAGATAAAATAATGAAATTAATCATCCTTGCCTTATTTGGGTGGGTGTTTATGAGCGCACAATGGTATTTTCTCGCAGCCTCAATAGGCCTAGATATAAGCTACCTCACTACGTTAATGCTTCAGCCTTTGATCTCCACAGTAATGTTTGTCCCAATATCTCCTTCAGGTCTCGGCCTAGCCGAAGGAGGCACCGCCCTGCTATTCAATGCAATTGGCCTTACGGCTGCAAACGGTGTGGCTTTTATGCTTCTTGTTAGAATAAACTCAATCATGGTGGATTTATTTGGCATCATAGACATGAAGATCCACAAGAAAGATTAAGGCAAAGAATTTAGATTAAAATGCCCCTTAGATCATAGTATGTTGCATCAGTGACCTCTACTCTAAGAGACCTGCCGAAGAGGTCCTCACAAGAATGAAGGATTATGGGCTTATATGAAGAATTCCTTGCACAAAACCCTTGCTTCGCCCTCTCCGAAACCAACACATCACCCAACCACCCAATCCATTTTTTATTTTTTTCTAAACCAATCCTTTGGAATAGATCAAACATTACCCCGGAACGCTGCTTTATAACACTGCCTGGAAGCTGCTTCATTCCCGCAGCCCGCGTACCAGGCCTAACCCAGAACCGGGATATGTTAAGGATATCGGGCTTAATCTCCTCAACAAATTGCAAGGTATTTTTAAACGCTTCATCATCCTCAGAAGGAAAACCAACAATAACATCAGTTGAGATAGTTAACCTTGGAAACCGGTTCCTGAACCGGGAAACAATTTTTTTGAAATCCTGGACAGAATATTTTCTACCCATATCCTCTAAAACATTGTTGTCACCTGACTGCAACGGCAGATGAAGGAATTTATATATTTTTACATCATCATACACCTCAATTAACTCCTCAAGGAAATCCAAGACATGGACCGGATTCATCATACCCACCCTCACCCTGAAATCACCGCGTATACCACAGATCCCTCTAAGCAGAGAAGGAAGATCCCCGCCCAAATCAAGACCATATGCCCCAGTATCCTGGGCAGTAAGCCATATCTCAGAGACGCCATCACATAGAGCCTCCCTTACAGCCTCAAAAATTAGGTCCATTGGATAGGATACAAGACAACCCCTCGCAACCCGCGTGATACAATAACTGCAGTCACCTACACAACCCTGAGCAATAGGCACAATCCCAACCACGGGATTAATCCGCAGTTTAGGCAACCTAAGCACGCAGCCACCGCCAGTTATCTTAACAAATCTTCTACCTTCTTCTACGGCCTTTACAGCATCCACAATGTCTTCAACATTCACCCCGATAAAAGAGAAGTCAGGAAACATATCGACAACACTTGGGTTTGCAGCAGGCATACAACCAGACACAACAACCTTCCTACCCTTCAAAGACCTAAGCCTCCTTAAAATCTTTATATCAGTAGGGGTCTTAACCGTACAGGTGTTCACAACAAGTATTCCATCCCCCCCAGACACAAAACCAGCTTCATTTAAGAGACCTGCCAAAACCTCAGAATCAGCCTTATTCATGGCACAGCCATAAGTCTCAATACACACCTCAGTCATCTTTACCAGAGAAAACCAACTCAAAAACACGCCTGCAGTCACCCACATCCATAGCAGAGATAATAAAATTAGAGGATACATTCAACTCTTTTATTAACTCCTCCAGAACAGGGGATTTAACTATATCTTTTTTGTTTATTGCAACATTTATCGGAACATTAAAGTTTTTGCGTATCTCCTCAAGCAGGTTCATCTGCGGACCAATATCCTGGGTGGGATCAAGTATGAACAAAATAACATCGGCAAGCTCGCTTACAGCGAGAATAGCCTGCAGTTCAATCTTATTGCGCTCACCCATAGGCCTATCCAACAGACCCGGAGAATCAATAATCTGATACCGCTGATACCGTATCATACAATGCCCTATAAGAATCTCCTTAGTCGTGAACGGATAGATTGCTATCTTAACATCCGAGCCAGTAAGATTGCGCATAAACGTGGATTTTCCCACATTAGGATAGCCTGCAATAACCAGCGTAGGCTGCTCCTCTAATGTAGGAAACTCGCGTAACCTCATCTTTATATCCACCAGATCATCAAGTTCATCAGATATCTGATGCACAATAGAGGAGGACCTACCTAGAAATCCTTTTACATAGGATGTGTCTTTTGTTATCCGTATATCTGCAAGGGTTTTAGTCTCAATGCGCTCAATCTGCTTAATACACCACTGCACCGCACCCAAAGCGTGTTTATACCGGTCTTTATCTACCTTTATATCAAGAAGCCTCTGATAGAAAACAGGGAGCTGATCATAGCTTGGGAAATTCTTTATAACCGCTTTTAGGTCATATTTTATCACACAGCTTACAGCCTTAACCCTTTCAAGTTCAGATTTCTTCAGTCGCACATCCCTCTGCCCTTTCCGGGTAGACCTCTTCGCTTTAGCATGCTTTGAACCACGCCTAAAGGCCTTATCTAT
>JAUWTD010000071.1 GCA_030609775.1 Candidatus Altarchaeota archaeon | reverse complement strand
GCAGGTTTATCAGCTATCTCTTCAGGTAGGCTTTCTGTTTTTGTTTTCTTTGGTGCAAAAATGTCTTTGAATTTATCTGATGCAGATTTCTGCTCTGATTTTTCAGTCTTCTCTTTGTTTTCTGCCATTTTTATTTGGTTTATATTAGATACATGCACATATCACATTATATATCTTTGAGCTTACGGTATGACCCTGAATTTTGTTATCTCGAGTCCCCAGTCAATTAACAGTATAATGCATAATAGCAACACTATTTTTTTGTCTTGTTTGCGTCTGACCTCTGTAAAATCTAGTCCTGTTTCAAATGCATTTTTGAAGGAGTCTTCGTCGTCTATGATGAAATATTTTCCATTTGTACTGTTTGCTAATAGCTCTAGCATGTTTTCATCAATGTTTGGGAATTTTGTAGCCGTTGCATTCAGTCCTGCAAGTTCATAAGGGACGGGTGTTTCTGTCTCAACTTTACTGCCGATACCTATTGGATAAATGGTTATGTTGCTCTCGTTTATAGACTCAAGAGCCTCTGTTATGTTTCTTCCTATATTGTTTCTTCCATCTGTGATAAGAATAATACTCCTGTTTCTTTCAGATTCATCAAAGATGGATTCGGAAACAACTATCGCATCACCTATTGCTGTTCCTGCAGGGCTTTCGAAATCTATTTCTTGCAGTATCCTGTTTACTTCCTGCATATCCAAAGTCGGCTTCAATTTAACATGAGCTTTCCCCGAGAAGGTTATAACCCCTACTTGTGTATTATCCAATCTGTTTATGAATTCTGATGCAGTCTTTTTTACGAACTCGATTCTGTTAGGTTCATAATCTGGTGTTAGCATGGATGATGAGGTGTCTATTGCCAGAACGAAATCGGTTTTTGCAACATATCCTTCATCTACGATAACAAGATCTGAGATAAGCAACACCGTTAATATAACTGCAATAATTCTTAAAAAGAGAGGTATAAGGCTTGATGTAATCAGTTTTTTGCCTGCGACCTTTTCTAGTATCTCAAAGTTTCCGAATCTGAGAATTCTTTGTCTGGCATATTTTTTAGACAGTAGATAGAGTATCACCACTAACCCTAAAAGCAGAGTCATAAGATTTATATATTCTAATGAAAACTCAAGTTGTGGAATATCCATTTTTTCCTCTAGTTATCCATTAACTCGATATGGCGGACAAGCGGCTTTACGAATGGTTCGTTTGTATACATTTTGATTAGGCTCATGCCTCCGTTAAGGAACACTTGCTCTATTTTGCGTTCCTGTTCTCTTGCAAGCCTATTGAATTCTTCGCCGGTTTTGTCTAAGTCTATTGTTAGGATCTTATCAGAGAACGGGTCTGAAAGCCTTATTTTTCCAACACCTGCGGGTATGAATGAGTCTCTAACGTCTCTTACCATAAGCCCCATAACCATATCTATCTTCCCTGCCATCATTCTCAATGCATCATCCCACCCCTTGTCGATGCCTATGAAATCAGATATTATAAAGAGGACTGTTCTATTGTCTAATATGTTAACGAGATTAGATAATGCTTTCGTGAGGCCGCAGCCTCCTCCATAGTTTTTTGGGTCTACTGCAAGCTGTAGGATTTTATAGTATTGGGATATGTCTCCTAAGGGGTCGAGGACTGAGTGTATGTTGTCGTTGAACATTGCAAAGCCAATGTTGTCTCCTGACTCTACTGCAGAGTAGGCGAGTGTTCCGGCGACGACTGTAGCGTATTCGCTTTTTAGTTTTTCCTGGGTTCCAAATAGCATAGAACTCGATGTATCTAATAGAATGTAGACATCAAGGTCGCGTTCGTCTTCAAATTGTTTTACATACATCTTATTTGTTCTGAGGCTGGCTTTCCAGTCTATTCGTGTGGCGTCATCGTGTCCTGGGACATATTCCCTTAAACCTGCAAACTCTACGCCGCTGCTACTAAAAAGTATGATGTATTTTAATAGGAATCTGAATGTGTCGACGAGCTCTCTAACGTTTGCGTCAACCTCTATCATGAGTTCGTCTAGGTATGTGGTACCTGCGTTGTCTATTTTTTTCATCTTTTGTCTAATGAACTGGGACATTATCGATTATGTCTTTGATTATGTCATCTGAGCTTATGTTCCTTGCTTTGCCTTCATAGTTTAGCACGATACGGTGTCTTAATACTGGGTAGGCTATTGATCTGACGTCTTTTGGTATGACAAATGTTCTGTTGTCCATAAGGGCGTTTGCCCTCGCAGCCATTGAGATGCCTATTGTGGCTCGGGGGGATGCACCCCATCTTACATATTTGCCCTTTTCTATTCCGTAGTCTGTTGGATGTCTTGTTGCATCTACTACATCTACAATATATTCTTTTATCTCGGTGGACATCTGTATCTGTTTTACGCATTCCTGGATGTCTATTATGTCTTTTGGCGTCACTACTGTCTCTATCTTGTATTCATCCATCCTTTTTATCATCGAGTTTTGGTTTAGGATGAGTATTTCAGCCTCCTCTGAGGGATAGCTAATAAATATCTTGAACAGGAACCGGTCTACCTGTGCAAGCGATAAAGGGTATACGCCTTTCTGCTCTAATGGGTTTTGGGTTGCGAGAACAATGAATGGTTTGGGTAAGGGGAAGGTTTCTTTTCCTATGGTCACTATCCTCTCTTCCATACCCTGCAACATCGCAGACTGTACCTTTGGCGGGGCTCTGTTTATCTCGTCGCCGAGCAGGAAATTTGCAAATATCGGACCCTTTACTGTATAGAATCCTCTTTTTTCCTCATAGACTGTGGTGCCTGTAATATCTGAGGGCAGTAAATCCGGCGTAAACTGGATTCTCTGGAATATCGAACCGTCAATCGTTGAAGCCAGGAGGCGCACCATTAATGTTTTCGCAAGCCCTGGGACACTTTCAAGTAAGATGTGTTTGTTGCATATTATGCATTTTAGAATAGAATCAATCGCATTATCCTGCCCCATCACACCCTTTTTCACCTCTTCCTTCACCTGGTTGAGTGTGCGTGTGTGTTTTTCTATTTCTCTTCTAAGTTCATCCATTTTTTTTAGAGTACCGGAACCTTTTCTATTATTGCGTCAACGATAGCGTCTGGATCAACCCCTTTTGCTTTTCCTTCGTAGTTTAGGACCATCCGGTGCCTTAAGACATCATGGGCAACACATCTCACATCTTCTGGAACAACAAATAATCTGTTATTCATAAGAGCAGTTGCCTTTGCTGACAGCGAGAGATAGATTGATGCTCTCGGGGAACCTCCCCACTGCAGGTATCTGCCTTCATCTATGCCAAATCTTTCAGGATATCGTGTGGCGGTAACCAAATGAACGATGTATCTTTGAATCTCACTAGACATGCTTATGTGTTTTACGGTCTCCTGCATGTCGAGTATCCCCTCTAAGTCTATTATCTTTTGTATGCCAAATGACTCAATGCTCCTAATCTCTGCATTCTGGTCGATAATTCCTATTTCATCCCTCTTTGGCGGGGGCTTTACCAGTATCTTGAACAGGAATCGGTCTACTTGTGCTTCAGGCAGGGGGTAGGTTCCTTTTGTCTCCAATGGATTCTGGGTTGCTAAGACAAAAAATGGGTTGGGGAGGGGGAATGTCTGTCTTCCGATGGTGACTTCTCTTTCCTGCATCGCCTGCAGCATCGCAGACTGTACCTTTGGCGGTGTTCGGTTTATCTCGTCGCCGCATACGAAGTTACCAAATATCGGACCCTTTATTGTATAAAATCCCCTCTTTTTTTCATAGACTGTAACCCCTACAATATCTGAAGGCAGAAGATCCGGGGTGAATTGGATCCTCTGTAACTTTGCTCCATCAACAACCCGGCTCAGAAGCTTTATGATGAGGGTTTTTGCAAGCCCTGGAACACCTTCAAGAAGAACATGGCCGTTGCATATAATACATTTCAGGACAGAATCAACCACCTTATCCTGTCCTACTATGCCTTTCTGTACCTCCTTCTTCATATCCTTAAGCATCCTGCTATGTTTCTCTACCTTCTGTTGGAGTTCTTCTTTTTCCATCTCTATTTTACAGAATAAGCGAATTATACCTTACAATAAAAAAAGAAAGAAAAAAGAAAGGAAGCGAAGCCTTTTCCTAAATTTACCTATTCTTGAAGCTATCTCTTTTTTTTCATACTCCACATCATCTTCTTCTGTCCAAAGGGTGTTGTTTTGCTTGACATGTCTAAGATGTCGAATGCTTTGAGTTTATAGCAGTGTGAATTCACTGTTGACCAAGATAGCTTCGTTTCCTTCGCTAGTTTATATGTTGATATCCCTTCCTTTTTATTTCTTATCGTTTTTACGATTACCTTATCTATGGGTGATAATTCGTTTTTCATCTTTCCTTGTATTTTTTTTTATAACATATGCCTCGTTGGGACTGGCGGTTGCACCCGCAAATATATGCGAGTGCAACATAGTGTTAAATGTATTTATCTATACGTCGTTTACAATCGCCCATATTGTCCCTGTGCCTGATTGGCCTTCATATATGCCGTAGGGTACATAAAGCTTTATTGCCATCGCAAAAGAGTCTCCGGGAGTCAGTATTCCGGTGTATGCGTATACTGCTTCTGTTCCTGCGGAATCGAATGGAGCGTCTCTATTCCAGTGCGAGAAAAACACTGCACACGATGCGTTAACTGCTACCTCGTATCCTGTCAGGGGGCCAGTGCTTATGCTTCCAACAGCCCATGTACCATAAGCATTTAGATTAACCTGTGTGAACGCGCCGATCTGGAAGTTGGTCGTACCTGTCTGCGATCTCTCATGGGATATGTTACCTAATCTTATGTATGTTGCTGCGTTGCATGTGGGTGAAACGTCATCGATCATCCAGAAATATTCTTTGCTTGCGTTTCTGAATCTGCCGTAGGTGTATACTGTATTATCTGGTGGGATGTTTCCTGCAGGATCTCTTAGATACACAAGTTCAGTTGTCTCATTGTATTCTACCCGGTTTATGAACCAGAATCCACTAGGTGGGGCATTATTTGTCGACACATTAGCTGACAAAGCCACATAGTTTCCTGCGTCCGTGTATGCACTGCTTCCTCTCGCAAACGGGGTTGCAGTCGGATATGTTGCATTAAACCACACATGGGTTATGTTATGTGATCCGATATTCTCTATTTGTATTGCGAAATAGTTTGGACCAAGTGTTTCAGTGTTGTTGTCTCCAATACCCCCTGGATCTACTCCAATCCATGTGAGTGCATATGGTTCAACGTCAACCATTGTCTTAGTTGATACATTCACTGTTATGACTACCGGATCTGAGTCATTAATGCTTAGATTGCCTCCAAGCTGTGCACTAACTGAGTTCATAAAAATTCCCATCATGAGTAACATAGTTACTCCCATCAAAAACCTTTTTTTCATTTAAAAACACCTCGTCGTTTTTTTTAATATTTTTTTTTAGTTGTATCTGCTGTTATCCGCCTACATTGATTGCTTCGACTGTGACTGTCAGTTCTCCTGATATGTTTCCTGCTGCTGTTCCATAGGGTATTCTGAGTTTTACGTTTGCGATTATGTGTTCTCCGGGTTTTAGTGTGGTGTCGTAGAAGTATTCTGGGTGGTTTGCTCCTTCCTGGGCTCCGGGTGCGTCCTTGTTCCAGT
>JAUWTD010000073.1 GCA_030609775.1 Candidatus Altarchaeota archaeon | reverse complement strand
TGCGCAGACTCAAACAGCGACGGATTCTGTGATACAGCCTACAACTTATCCGTAAACAACACAGACTTCCTGCCATTTGCAAGCAACGACAGCTCAGAGTTTACACTTTATCTGAATTTATCGGCGTCAGATGAAAACATAATTGTTTGGAGGGATTGGGTCTACTATGAGGCTTACTCGAATCAAACCATTAATTTATGCATGCTTGAATGGAACGGAACCAATGAAACAATGACAGTTGACGGCAAGAGATGTTACCTGAACTTGACTGCCACTGTCAGCGGCAACTATTCAGCAAGAATCTGGGCAAGCAACATAGCAGGTGCACTAAACTACAGCATGGAATACTGGACATACGTGAATATGCCAACAACATACAGCATCGGAAACTGTTCCAGCCTCGATTCCGCTAACTCAGTTTATGTTCTAACCCAGAATGCATCCGCTAATGGAACCTGCATGACAATTAATGCAGACAACATAACCTTAGACTGTCAGAATTACACCATAACCTATGCCCAGTCCGCTGCAGGATATGGGATATTCAATAATGGATATAATCACGCGAATATAATAAACTGCCGAATCACCCAAGTAAATGCGTTCACAGACTCTGATGCAATACATTTTATAGGAACATATGGGGGGATAATACAGGATACAGTAGTCATAACCTCAGGTTTAGATAGTAATGGGATATCCATTAGAGAGTCTTCAAACTTAAACGTCAAACATAACATGGTGTCGACCTTGGGTGTTGGCGCCCATGGAATCTATTTTTACAAGGATTCGGATTTGAATACCGTCTCTGACTCAAGAATCACTAGCACACAAAGTTATGGAGTATTTTTTGAGCACTTAGGAATCGATACTCCTGAAGACAACATGATCTATAACTGCCTGATAAACGGATCCACCCTACCAGTCAATTTCTCTTTATTAGTCGAGTCAAATACATGGAATATCCTAAACGGCTCAGGCATAAGAGCTTATTCTGAGGGAGACCAGATAGGTGGAAACTATTACACTAACTCAGCAGGAACAGGGTACTCTGACACATGCACGGACTCAGACGTTGATGGATTCTGTGATTTCTCTTACACCTTAGCCGTAAACAATACAGACTTCCTGCCACTTAGCGATGAATTCAGTAACTGTGGAAATGGGATAATAGACAGTGGAGAAGGATGTGATGGCACTAATTTTGGGGGGGTGACGTGTCTGAGCCTTGGATATGATTATGGAACCTTGTTGTGTTCATCTACCTGCCAGATATTGGTGAGTGGCTGCGAGTATTCGAGCAGCGAACCAAGTAGTGGAGGCAGTGGAGGTTTAACGAATGTAGCTCAACCTAAAGAGTCCTGTTTTGATGGGATACAAAACTGTCACGACGGCGAATGTGAGGAGGATATTGACTGCGGGGGACCCTGTAATCCATGTGTTTCTTGCTCAGATGGAATACAGAATCAAGGAGAGGAGGGAGTAGACTGCGGGGGACCCTGTCCTCCCTGCACCACAACAGTTACATCAACTACACTAAATCCTACAGCAACAACCTTGTCTAGCGTATCTGATCCAGTTAACATGAATGCTGGCGGATCAGGTGAAAGCAGCCCGGGGATGGTGAATGCTGCAGTTACGTTGAGGACTACTACATCGACATCAGCATCGACGTCAACTACTCTCTTAAATTCAACAATAACCTCGTTAGCTATCATGGAGGATGTTGGCATCGTTGAAGGATTCGAAAAGCACCTATTCGGGTTCATTTCAGGGATCTATGAGATCGTATCTGAAAATCCGGAAGAGTCGATTCTATCAAGCATTCTGCTACTTGGAATGTTTTATGTATATTACGCAAAAACACGTTGTTCTAGCCTTAGCAAGGACATGAAAAACATTGGAAAGGAGATAAAGAAAAAAAGAGTAAGAGGGAAAAAATAGGTTTTTAGTGAGGATAAAATAAAAATGATTAAAAAAGTCAAGGAACTTAGTCTGGAGGAAATAAGCAATATTGTAAGACCTGAATTCGGCGCAGATATCGGGGTTGTACCCTGGCGATTGATTCGTCTCATCGCTTTGGACAAGTATAATCTGAGGTCGGTGGCCTATCTATTCGGCAGGGAAATCGGAAGCCAGCTACCTGTCAAGAAACCGGAGGATTTGCTTAAGCTGGTGCGGGACTTGAAAATCGGAAGGGCCGAGGTTGTCAAGTTAGCAGACGATGAAATCATCGTTGACGTCTTTGAGTGTGCAACTTGTGCAGGGATACCTAAAATCGGCGAACCAGTCTGTCAGTTTGAGGCAGGGATTGTTGGAGGGGCTCTTGATAAGATTCTGGGTAAAAATGTCAAAGTATTAGAGACTAAATGCTGGGGCCTTGGGGATGAGGTATGCAGGTTCGAGGCCACAATATATTAGTTAATTTTTATTTTTTTTCATTCATCTTCTCCTCAATCTCGATGAGTCTTTTTTGGTAGTCTCTAATCATCTCTCTGAAGCTTTCATCGTCGATCTTTCTTTTATGGTATTTTTTCTTTGTGAGAGCGACCATATTTTCTATGCGTTCTTTTTCTTTTTTAAGGGCGTCTATGTCGTCTTCTGGCTTGGTCTTAGCTTCTCCTTGGTTTTTTTTGGTTGCGTCTTCACTTATCTCTGCTTCGTATATGGCCCGTTTTCTCCTGAGACGCATCTGGTCTAGGAGGATTATTGCAAGGATAGCGAAGGCGACAACAACAACAATCGAAAACCCGCTTTCTTCGATGATGTCTTTTTTTCCGATGCTTTGCATGCTTATCTCAAAGTCCACTCTCTGCACATGTCCTTCACCTACATAAACTGTCCGGGAAGGATTCACTTTACTTAACCGGACATATATGTCGTAGCTGATGCCTGCAGGTACGGTGGTGTTGTAGAATCCTTTTTCATCAGTAGATAATACTGCGACCGGTGTGCTATGGTCGCTGGAGGAGAAGAGTTCAATTGTTATGTCATTAAAGGGTTTTCCAGTGTCTTTATCTATGACATAACCGTATATGGTTGCATTTGACTCTGCATTGGCTGCAGAAAACGTAAGAGATACAATAAATATCAGCATGCAGAACCAAAGAGGCTTCTTTGATATCATTTTTATGTAGTGTATCATAATTTATCATGGTTCTATAAATACATTCAACCAGAAGGGAGATGGATAGTGTTCTAACAATAGCCGGCTCTGATTCGGGAGGCGGCGCAGGTATACAGCAGGATCTGAAGGTGTTTTCGTCCTTCAGGGTTCATGGAGCCTCCGCAGTTACTGCAGTAACCGCCCAGAATACCTTAGGGGTGCAGGAGACTGTTATCTTATCAAAGGATATAATAGAATCCCAGATAGATTCGGTTATGTTTGACCTGAAGCCTGCTGCGGTGAAGACGGGGATGTTGGCTAACTCAGAGATTATTGATCTCGTCTGCAGGAAGGTTGAAGAATACAAAATAGGTAATCTTGTAGTGGATCCGGTGATGGTCGCAACCTCGGGAGATAGGCTGCTCAAAGAAGATGCAATTGGTTCAATGAATAAACTTATTGATATTGCGCAGTTATCAACTCCGAACATCCGTGAGGCAGAGATTCTTTCAGGAATCAGTATAGGCAACCAAGAGGATATGGAAGCTGCGGCAAGAAGCATAGGGGACTGTGTTGTAAAAGGAGGACACATGCATGGAACAGACATACTCTGTTACGGGGATATAATTTATCGTTTTCCATCAAAAAAGAAAAAGGAGATCAGGATCCATGGAACTGGGTGCGCTTTCTCTGCTGCAGTGGCTGCATGTTTAGCTAGGGGGTTGGATGTCCCTGATGCAGTATATAAGACTAAACAGTTTATGGATTCAATCATAGCAAGGAATTTTTCTATTGGTTCAGGGTCGAGGATCGCAGATACAGCACATATAAGATTGGGTGAAACATATGATTCAGATGAAAAAAAGAGTGTAGTGGAGAGTATTGAAGCTGCAATCAGGTGTTTTGTATCAGATAAGAATGCATATAAGCTTATACCTGAAGTCGGGGTGAATATTGTAGCAGCCTTAGAAGACGCCAAAACATTAGGCGAGGTCGCAGGCGTGAGCGGCAGGCTTGTGAGGTGTGGGGAAGAGGTTGTTTTAGCAGGTTCGGTGAAATTTAATGGATCAGTTCATGTAAGCCGGATTGTTTTAACTGTGATGAAATATGATCCAGTGAAACGGGCTGCTATGAACATACGATTTTCAGAAGAGATCCTCAGGGCATGTGAGAAACTATGTTTTGCGGTTTCATCATTTAGCAGAGATAATCAGCCAAGTGACTCATCCACGATGGAGTGGGGCACTGCAGAAGCGATAAAAAGGTTAGGTAAGGTCCCGGACATAATCTATGATAAAGGGGGGGTAGGTAAGGAGGCAATGATTAGAATCATTGGACGGGATAGTGTATCTGTCATAGAATCTGCTTTAAGGATAGCGGAGTATCTGGATTGATACAGGTTAGTATTATGCGTATTTTTTAGCCGCTTACGACAACAACCTTGCCTACTGCACTCACTGAGTCGTAGGGTATTATAAGGTTTCCATCCTTGTCTTTGGGGTATGCTATCCTCGGAAGTTCGTCTCCAACTGGCTCCACTATCAGAGAAATAAATTGCCCTGTTTTTTCATCAACAACTATGTCGTCAACTCTGCCGAGTTCTTCGCCGCTTATCGTGATAACGGGCTTGCCGCCCAGTTGCCTTGCGATTATATATGTAACCATTTTTAATTTTTTTTAGACAATAGAATAATCTAACTTATTACATTTTATTTATTAGAGTATATATCCTTAAAAATGTACAAAAAAAGATGATTCCTTCAAATGTAAGAGACATACTGCAACATCAGCATTATCACTTAGTCGGGGGGCATTCGGCAGTTAAATTATGTCATTGGACTAAGAAGAGTATTCTAGGTCTGGGATATTGTTATAAAGAACAATTTTATGGTATTATGTGTCATCGATGCCTGCAGATGACTCCAAGTGTTGCTTGGTGCACTCAGAAATGCATATTCTGTTGGCGTAATACGGAGCATACCTTGGGAACATCGATGGAAAAGGTTGATGAACCCTCTGAGATAATAGAGAAATCGATATTAGCTCAAAGGAAGCTTCTCAGCGGTTACGGCGGGATCCCTCAGAGAGTGGATCAGAAAAAATATAAGGAAGCCCAGGATCCTAACCAGGTTGCAATATCTCTTTCAGGTGAGCCGACCCTGTATCCTCAGATCTCGGAGCTTATTGAAGGATTTAAGAGGAGGGGTTTTACAACATTTCTTGTGACTAACGGGACG
>JAUWTD010000082.1 GCA_030609775.1 Candidatus Altarchaeota archaeon | reverse complement strand
GTCTTCAGGTCAGGAAAGATTATTGTAACCGGTGCCAAGACGCCAAGAGCTGCGACCATGGCAGCGGAAACAACCCGGAGCCTCATAAAAAAGACATCTGCAGTAATTGAAGCTGAGCCCTGAATTTGTTCGACTCTGTCGAGAATAATAAAAAAAATAAGGGAAAAGGATTTATTCCCTTATCTGTTTGTTTTTTCCAAGCGAATTAAATGCCTTAAAGAACATAAGTGCGCTTGCATAGGCTTGGGCCTCCATTGCGGCAACAGTTTTTTCGTCTATGTTATGCATTTCATCAAAGAATTGTTTGAATGCATATTTTGAATTCTTGCCAAATATTTCATCCTCGCTCTTACCTTTGCCAGCATACGTCTCTAAAACCCACTTACGTATTTTTTCATATAATTCGATTTCGTAAACCTTGAGCACATCCCACACAACATTCTGCCAGAAGGTTCCTACATTGCCTTTCAACACATCCCCTTTCGGAAACTGTGTTGCAATCAGATTCAGTGGCGTGCCAGTGATTCCGTGTTGTGCAATCCTTACGTTGAGTTCTAGTTCTCTTAGGGCTTGAGCAATCTCTTTTGTTTGTGGAATATCAATTGAAACCTGCTCTATCTTTACCCCGTTTTCATCATAGATATTTCCATGGGTTGATCCGTTTGCGATCGCAAGCAGTTGAGGGTGTATGTCTGCTTTATTGAGTTCTTCTATGAATGTAGCTGCTTGTTTTGCAGTAGTAAGCATAAAACCGTCTGAGTCTTTTCTACCTACTTCCCCTACTTCCACTTCAAGACCATATGAATCTATGCCTTTTTCATTCATCCGCTCCGTAATCATTGAGCCTATCTCTATTGTTGCCTTCAGGTTTCCTTCAAGCTCTTCTTTTTCATCTTTTCCTTCAAAGTTGAAGATATGTGATGCATCAATTGCAAAGGAGGTGAATCCAGCATCTATCTGGGCTTCAACAAGTTCCTTTGTACCTTGGATTGTTTCATCGTCTCCGGCTTTCACTGAAATATGGTCTGCGTGAAGAACCCATTTGGTACATCCGGCCTTTTGTGCAGCAGCTATTATTCTTTCTGCAAAATCCTTTGGAGTATATCCGGTATATCCTCCGGCAAGATCACATTCAGATCGTGCAATTTCGATTATTATCGGTGAGTCACTATCTTTTGCAGCTCGCAGTATCCCTTTCGCAACTCCGGGAATATATCTTGTGTTTGCTGCCATTATTATGCAATCCTTATCCCTCAACGCGTCAAACATATGTCTTCCAGAAATTGGTTTAGTATCTGCCATTTTATTCATTTAATTATTTAAACATTTCCTCCATTTTTTCAATTATTCCTTTGCTTCCTATGTAAATCGGAACCCTGTGATCTATCTTTTCAGGCATGATGGAGAGTATGTCTTTTTCTCCGTCGCTTATTCTGCCGCCTGCTTGGGTTACCATGAACCCTAGAGGGTTTGCCTCGAAAAGCAGCCGGAGTTTTCCGTTTTCATGTCCCTTGAACGCTGGGTATGAAAAGATTCCACCATATTTGATGAATTGGTGTACGTCTGCAACAAAAGAGCCTGAATATCTTAGTTTGTATCCCTCGTTTTCCAGGTAATTTATGAACTCTGCATGCCGGGGTGTCCAGTCTTTTTTAAGCGCTCCGCTTGCATAAAGTTTTCCTTCAGGTATCCTGATATCTTTTTTTATCATCAAATATTCGCCGTCTTCATTTAATGCGAATATGTGGACGCCTTCTTTTACCGTAAGGGTGAGTGTAGTCATTGGTCCATATAGCATGTACATTGCCGCCCGCAGGTTTTTACCTTCCTGCATAACTTCTCCGTTATCGAATAATCCGACGATGGTGCCCACTGCAAGATTCACCTGAACAAGGGAGGATCCGTCAAGGGGATCAATGGTTATTGCATAATCTGCTTTCGCGTCAGGGAACTCTATAACATCGGGTTGTTCTTCTGAGGCGGCTTTTTTCACAAGACCGGACTCCTTAAATACCTTCATAAGATGGTCGTCAGACCACTTATCTAACGCAATCTGTGTTTCGCCGTATATGTTTTTTGCATCAATATATTCTTGATTGGTTATGAATGCTTTCCTTATGGGTTCGGCCTGTTTCGCAATCAACTCAATCAAATCCTTTAATGTTTCCTCGCATCGTGTGCTATCTAGATATTCTCGTAGTGTTGTCATAATTTAACCTCTATCAACAATCAAATAATTATTTGGAGAAGACATATAAAATACTTTACATGAAACATTTATAACGCATATTTTTCTAGTTCTTTTTCAGTGTTTATAATTTTTGTTCCTTTGAAGTTGTCTCGGATTTCTTCAGGTAGTTCCGTATCGGATATAAGTTTTTTGGCTTTCAGTTTCTTGCATAACATCAGGGTTTTCGCATCATTTAACATAATACCATACCGATCTGAGAGATCCTCTGCTTCAACCATTTCCGAGTCGCTAAGTTCTATGTATTCTACCTTATTCATCCAGGGGATATCTTCTCTTCGGTCTGATGCAGTATAAACTTTCCCATATTTTTTGGTTAATTTATCTAACGCATCTTCTTTGATGAATTTTTTGATTGCGGAATCATCTACAATAATCTTTGTTCTCCTATTCTTCCAGAATAGTATGCCGCCTAATGCAGCTAATAAGGGAATTAGTAGGCTTTGGATTTCTTGTGGTAGGTCCTCTATGAATGGGATGCCTAATCTATTTATTACCTTAACATATCTTTCATCGTAGCCTTCTAGTTCAAGCAGGTATAGTCCTATTGTGTTAGGTGTGTAAGGTATCACCTGGTAGGTGCTTAATCCCTCCTTTGTTAGGTTATACTTTGTTGTTTTTCCGTCGGGTTCTTTTAATCTTAGAATGAGTCCGGTTTTTGGATTCATTACAACAATCTTTAATTCTTCACCTAGATAACTTCTGGTTTCGACTTTAATCCAGGAACAGTCCTCACAGATTCCGCCACAATCCACTTTCTCTTCATCTGGTCCAAGCAACCCATCCTCGCAAGATGATATTCTGCATACTCCTACATAACAGAATCCACTTAAACAAT
This sequence comes from Candidatus Altarchaeota archaeon, assembly GCA_030609775.1. Taxonomy (GTDB): domain Archaea; phylum Altiarchaeota; class Altiarchaeia; order IMC4; family QMZM01; genus JAUWTD01. The sequence goes on along the minus strand of JAUWTD010000082.1, from coordinate 1,377 downwards.
CTATATTGTTTGCACAGGTTTTTCCGCTGCTGCAAGGTGGACAGGGTCCTCCACAATCTACATCGGATTCGCTTTTATCTTTTCTGTTGTTTAGGCAGATGCTGGAGGCGTTGTATACTATTGATATTGTTTCTCCTGTTGTTTCGTTTGTTATTATTCTTATCGTTCGGCAAGGTGGACAGCTCCCTCCGCAATCTATTCCTGTTTCGTCTTCATCTAATATGTTGTTGAAGCAGTGGCATGGTCTGCAGGGTCCTCCGCAGTCTATATCCTCTTCTCCAGGACCCTTGGTTCCATCAAAGCAATCTGACGTCGAGCATACTCCATTAAAACACCATCCAGACAAACAGTCTCCATCTACAAGACAGCTTCCTCCCGTCGTACAAACTGGACATGATCCTCCGCAGTCTACGTCGGCTTCGTCTCCATCCAGGACTTCATTAAAGCAGCCGCAAGGCGGACAGCTTCCTCCGCAGTCTACGTCGGCTTCGTCTCCGTCTAATGATCCGTTAAAGCAGTGGCAGGGCAGACAACTCCCTCCACAGTCTATTCCCTCCTCGTTCTGGTTTCGGAATCCATCAAAACAGGACGGCATCATGCATGACCCATTAAAACACCAGCCAGTTAAGCAGTCGTCGTCCACTACACAGGATTCTCCCTGCGTGCAAGGCAAACAAACTCCGCCGCAGTCTATGCTTGTTTCATCCTGATTCCGTACTCCGTCACTGCATGATGCGACGTTACATGTTCCGTTAAGACACCAACCTGAAACACAGTCTTCATCAGTTACGCATCCGCTGCCGTCACCGCAAGGAGAACATATTCCTCCGCAGTCTATATCTGATTCATCTTGATTCAATATTGAATCATTACATGTTTCACATGGTGGACAGACTCCGCCGCAATCTATGTTTTCTTCTCCGGGGCCAAGTAATCCGTCGCTGCAAGTCGAAGTTTTACATTCTCCATTAAGACACCACCCTGAAATACAGTCCGTATCTATTATACAGCTTTGGTTGTCGCTGCAAGGAGAACAAACTCCGCCGCAGTCTATGTCTGATTCATCCTGATTCAGTACTCCGTCAATGCAGGTTTCACATACTATTATGTCTATCTCTCCTTGTTCGTCGTAGTATCCTGTTTTTTCGGCGAATATTTCATATGTGCCTTCTTCCCCGGGTATGAACGAAGTTTCGCCTTGACTGTTAGTTGTTTTGTCTTCTATTTTTGATCCATCATAATATACTTCGACGTCTGCGTTATCTACTCTTTGACTGTTTTCATCTATTAAGGTGATTGAAACTGTTTCATTTACGCAGTCTCCGTTGGTGTATATGCTCATATGTTTTCGGGAGGGTGGTATCGACCCTGAGACGT
>JAUWTD010000060.1 GCA_030609775.1 Candidatus Altarchaeota archaeon | reverse complement strand
ATGAGTGCGGTGAAATGTGACATGGTTTCGAATTCAGGCATCATCCTATTGTTTTTTTCAATCTTTTTGCATAAAATATGGCATCCTGCGCATCCTTTTTTCTTGAATTGGTAGTGTTTTTGGTAGTGGTATGCGTTAAGTTTCGGTGCGGCTGAAAATTGTGTTGCCCTGAAGTTATCTGTTGGCATCATTCTTCTTGCATGGGTTAGGTCATATAATGCCCCGGTTCCGTATTTGGAGATTCCCAGGTTTCCTTGCAGTATCGGTGATGCCGCAGATAAGCGCAGAATCTTTTCTTGTGCCTTCTTAACCTCGTTTTTGTCATAGATGCTTGTTTTTCCATCTCCTCTGACGTAGATGTATTTCAGGTTCTTGTTTGCCATAACAAGCCCTAGTCCGCCGCGGCCGGCGAAATGGTGTCCGTCAACTACGATATTACTAAATAAGACCCTGTTTTCTGCAGCAGGGCCAATTACTGCATTTGAGCCTCCTCTCTCTGAAGCAGGTATTGCCTGGATTGTGTGATTTATCGTTTTTTTCTTCATGGATTCTGCATCTATGATCTCTATTTCTGAGTTGTGGATATGTATTCCGCATAGGTGTTCGCTTATGCCGTTGATTATGATTCCGTCCCATCCGGCTCTTTTTATCTGCACTCCAAGTGTCCCTCCGACTGATGAGTCACAGAGGGTGCCTGTGAGGGGTGAACGAGACATTATTGTCATACGCCCTGAAGTGGGTGTGGGTGTGTCAACAAGTGGGCCGGTGAAAAACAGCAAGGGCATATCCTCAGAATTCCATGGAAGTGTTATTGAGTCTTTTAGGCAGTATCCTGCAAGACCTCTTCCGCCTAAGTATTTTCGATATACCTCGGTTTCCAGGGTTTGTGTAAACCACTTTTTTGTTGTGAGGTCTATTTGCAGTATTTTACCGGTCCAACCATGCATGGTATACTTATCTTTGGATTTATTCTGTATTAATTCATAATAGTTGCAGTTCACGTGCTTTGGTTAACGAAAAGATTTATATTTATGTGTGTTTTATAATGTATCTATATACTACCATTTTTTTTAATGATGGCCACTGCTAAACCTCCTGAGGATAATGCGGAGTTCTATTGGGCGATAGTGGGCTCAATAATAACTGATAAAAATGCAAGCACACACCCTCATCTTAGGCGTGTAAGCCCTGATAATGGATTTAAGCTTAAGGTGAATGATTCAGAAGTCTTAGCTGAATGTTTTCTCTTAGAAGAGCTTAAGGATGCACTCATAGATGCGCCGGAGGATGCTCTATTGCATCATCTTGATAATCGGAACGATTTCGCTACCTGGGTAAAAGAGATTATCGGAGATAAAGAGCTTGGCGCGGATCTTGAGCGTATGCGGCCTTCAAGCGAAGCCGACGTTAAAGCAGAGATTGTCCGTGTACTGGATTTGAGGATAAAGACATTGAAGTCTGATTCAGTTAACCTGCTCTTTGATTAGGTTAATTTAACTCCAACTATCTGGGATACTCCGTTGTTCATTGAGACCCCTATAACTGATTCGGCCTTCTTTATTACTTCGTCGTTGTGTGAAATTAATATAAACTGGGCTGCTGAATTCTTCAGTATTTGTGCAAGCTTGAGGGAGTTAAACTTATCAAGTGCTGCATCGATTTCATCAACGATATAGAAATAAGACGGCTTGTATCTTTGTATTGCAAGCAGGAATGCAGAGCATGTGAGTACTTTTTCTCCGCCGGACATTGAATCTATGTTTATCAGTTTTTTGCCTTTGGGTGATGCTTTTATTATCAGCCCTGACTCTGATATGTCTCTTGGGTTGCTTAATATTAGTGTGCCTTCGCCGTTGCCAAGTTCCATATAGAGCCGCTCAAAATTCTTTTTCACGAAATCGAATGCCTCATTGAAGGTTTCTCTCTTCTTTTGTTCTACTTTTTCCATGAAGTCGAATATGGATTGGCGTTCATTCTTTAGTGTTTCCAGTTTATCCTGGATTTCATCAAACTCTTTTTTCACTGTGTCGTATGTTTCTATGGATTTCAGGTTCACGGAGCCTATGTCTTCTAGGCTGTTTTTTATTTCCTGCACGTTTTGTTCAAGCTCTTTTAATTTTTTGTCTAATATCTCTGTTTCTGTGTAGGGTATAAAATCTTCTCTGGCATCTGAAATTTTTGTTTCTATTGTAGCCTTCCTTATAAGCAACCGGTTTATTTCACTGTTTATTGATTCGAGTTTATGTTCATTTTCGCCTTTATTTGAGCCTAATTTTGTTATATTGTTTTCATGCAATGATCTTTCTTCTACGAGGGTTTTGATTTTTTCCATTAACTGGGTGTTTTCTTTTTCCATGCCTTTGAGTGTTTGTTCAAGTTCTTTGCGTAATAGTGTGGTATCTGTGATTTCGTTTTCTGTTTCTGTTTTTTCCTCGCTTAGTTTCTTGAGTTCTTCGTCGATGTCGTTTATCTGTTGTTTTGCAAGCCTTATTCTTTCTTCAAGTGTCTTTTCCTCTACTTCAAGGTCTCGGTAGTTGTCTTTTAGTTTTTCAAGTTTACTTATGTCTGTTTCAGTGCGTTTCTTTTTTAGGATTGTAAGTTCTTTTTCATTGGTTTTGATTTCTTTTTCAATTATTTTATTTTTTTCTATGTTGTTTGTAATTAACTGTTTTGTCTCCTTGATTATGTGGTCTGTTTCCTCTATCCTGTATTCTATGTCTTCTACTTTGTCTATAATCGAATCTTTTTCAAGTTTTATCCTTTCTACGTCGGTTCTTCCGTTTGATACGGGTGCTTCGAGTTTTGAGAGTTTTTCCTCGATTTTTCCTTTCTTTAAGAGCAGTTCCTGTCTTTCGCCGTCGAGTTGGATTATTCTTTGTTCAAGAGCCTTGATATCTTTTTCTAGGTCATCCACCTTAGAAAAGCCTATCTCTATTTTTCTTGCGTAGCCTCCGGTCATTGCTCCGCCTTCTGTTAGAATGTCTCCTTTGAGGGTTACCATCCTGAAGCTGCCGATTCCTATTTTTTTTGCATCTGCAAGGTCTCTTACTAGAACGGTGTTCCCGAAAACGTAGTCGAATGCGGGTTTAAATTTGGTGTTTGTTGTTATAAACTCTCTTGTGAACCCTATGCTGCCTCTAGGTGCCTTACCTTGTTTCCTGAATCTTATCTTGTTTAACGGCAGGAAGGTTGCTTTACCTATCTTTTTTTCTCTTAGGTATTTTATGCATTTGATTGCTGTATTCTCGTTTTCAACAACGATATTATACATTCTGCCTCCTGCTGCAACCTTCATAGCCTCCTCGTATTCAGCGTTCAGGACTTTACCTAGCTGGAATATCGGTCCGTGGACTCCGTCTACGACTTCCTTTAGGTTGTTCACTGCCCGTATCACCCCTTTCAGGCCGCCGCTGCTCTTTTCGACTGTTTCTATTTCAGTCTTCTTTGTAGCATATTCTACTCTAAGAGCTGAAAGCAGGTCCTGTATCTTCGTGAGTCTATCTACTATCTCCGGGTGCTTACTTCGCAGGTCTTCGAATTCATCAAACTCGTTTTTGTGTTGTTTATTTCTCTCCTTTATCCTTTTCTCTATTTCTTTTTCGTGTTGTATCAGTTCATGGATTCTTTGCTTCATCTCCTTTTTTTGTCTTATGAAGCTCTCTATTCTTTCCTTGTTTGCTTCGTTGGATTCGGTGGTTGCAGAAATCTTTGATTTGAGTTCGAATGTTCTTGTTTTTATTTTATCTATTCCTTCCTCGACCTCGCAGCCTTTGATTTTTTTTGACTCCTCCTTTATTTTGGAATCCAAAAAACCTATTTTTTCTCTGGATGCGGTAAGCTTTGATTCAAGAGAGTTTATGTTTTCGATGAGTTTGTTTTTCTTATCTTTTTTTTCATGAACTGTTTTTTTGTTGTCTTCAAGTGTTTTGTTTAGGTTGTCTAATCTGTCTTGTCTCCTTATTAGTTCACCTCGTATTTCAGGGATCTTGGCAAGGCCTTTTTCTTTTTCGAATTCAAGTATCTGTGAGTTGATTTCTTTTAATTCCTTGTTTTTTCCCTCTAGTTCTGTTTTTATTTCACCTATTTTTTCTGTGAGCGTGTTTTTTTCGTTTCCGAATTCCTCAATATTTGAGTCTATGCTTTCGAGCGTTTTTTCATGTGTTTTTATCTTATTGTATAATATGCTTGCATTGCATTTGTTTAATTCCTCGTTTAGTTTTTTGTATCTGAGTGCGTCGGATCTTTCTTTTCCAAGCTGTTCTATGTACCCTTTTTTTTCTCCGAGGATTATGTGTGTATCTGATATCCTGTTTTCTACTTTTTCAAGTTCTTTTATTGCTTTTGCCTTTTTTTTGTCGTATTCTCCTATGCCGCAGAGGTCATCTATTATGCGTCTGCGTTCCTTTGGCTGCATGTCAATTACTTTTGTTACGTCATCTTGGAGGAGTATGTTGTATTCATTGTCGCCTACAAGCTCCACTACCTCTTGTCTTGCAGCACGTTTGTTGTCTATCCTGTAGATGCTTTGTCCTTCATTGTTCACTTCTCTGCTGATTTTTGTATTATTGTTGCTGTTTGTGAGGTGTAGTGTAATCTTTGCGTAGTTTGATTCTTTTCCGTCTATTCCCCCGTTGTGGATTAGTTCCTTTAGGTTTCCTACCCGGAGACCTCTTGATTTTCCTAAGACAAAGCAGATGGCATCTACGATATTGCTTTTCCCTGATCCGTTTGGACCCACTATTGCGGTGAATTTATCCGGGAATTCAAGTATTGTTTTATCTCTGAAGGATTTGAATCCCTGGATTTCTAGTTTTTCTAGACGCATTTTATGGTGTATACATAATGTACATAAATTTATAGTTGCTTCACGTTATTAATATGATGGTTTCTGATGATATCGATAGTATATGATGTTGGAAAGTACCGTAGGATTCTTTCAGAGATGGTAGAAAGAAACGATGTTGTTATTGAGGTTGGGCCTCACATAGGTAAAAGCACATTTTCTTATCTGGGGAGGGTGAAGCTTGCGGTTTTGGTGGATAAGGGAAAACAGTCGGAGGATGTTTTTAAGCCGATGGAAGATGAATTTTCTCAGCTTAGATTTGTTTGTGGGGATAGTAGATGTTTTTCAACAGTTCAGGAGGTGTTAAAAATTACTAGGGAGTGTGATGTGTTGGCAATTGATATGGGTGGCGGAAGGTTTCCTGACACTGTCTTTAAGGTGTGGGCTACATGGTCTGGGATCTTTAAGCCAAAGCGTTCACTTATACGGAACAGGGGGCTTGCAGAGTTTGTGCAGAGGGCGAAGGTTCTTGATGATTCGGTAAAAAAAGATTTTAGGGAAGATGGTTGGCTTTCTACGTGGGGTAGGTCTGTTCCCTACAAACTAAAAAAGCAGCTTGAAGAGTTCCGGTTTTGGGTTGATTTAGACTAGTGTTTTTTTTTCTTGTATAGGTCTATGTTTCTTAACCCCGATTCTGGGATGGTGTGATCATATTTCACAACCTCGTGCACTGGGTATGCGGTTATGTCCATGTCGCCAAGTTTTGTTAGGAATTCCTCAAATCCGTGGTGTCCTTGGTGGACGATAACCTTGGCTATGATTTTTCCGTCGAATGTCCTGAAAACCTTTCTGACTTCATCAAAGCCTGCAAGTTTCCCTGCAATCTCTTTTGATTGGGCGGCCTTGGTGTCTATGATGACAAATCCTATCTGTAGTCCTAGGTCGTGTGGGTGGAGTATGGCTGAAAAATTCTTGATTATTCCTCTGTCAAGTAATCTCTCGGCTCGTGTGAATACTGTAGTATGTGGGACTCCTAGTTTTCTCCCTAATTCTCTGAAACTTAGGCGTGCATCTTGCTGTAGATTTTTAATTATTTCCAAATCAAGATTATCTATTTTCATTTTCATTAATTATTATTATAGTTAAGTTATTGTTCCATATTGATATAAATATGTAACTTGTTATCATTTGTATGGATTATACTAAAAATTTTGAGCAGTTTAAATTGATGATACCTACTCTTGACATACTGGATGGCAAAGCCGTTAGCGGTAAGCTTGGTAAAACAAACGAATACGAGGAGCTGAAAAGCGTTGTCTGCGACTCCTCTGATCCTTTGGATGTTGCAAGAACCTATGAGGATCTTGGGTTTACTGAGGTTTATATAGCTGACCTTGACGGGATTGTTGACTCTAAACCGAATCTTGAGGTAATCGAGGAAATAGTAAGTAAAACCCGTCTATCTGCAATGGTGGATTTAGGTATATGGTCTAATGATATGATTCTCTTGATGAAGAAGGTGAAACCGATTATTGCAGCGGAAATGTTTTGTTCCCTTAACCTGCTTGAGTTTCCTCATGATGTTATCTTATGTATTGATGTAGTGGATGGAAAACTTGTCTCTGAGGTGCATGGTGATCTGTTTGATTTCCTCAAACTTATCTGCGATAGCACCCGGATAAAAGAGATTATTCTTCTTGATCTTAACCGTTTTGGGCTTTCAGAAGGTCCCAATATTGAGCTTTGCAGGTCTGTTGCAGAAAGCCTGCCTGAAAAGAAGATAATCTATGGTGGAGGTATACGGTGCCTGTATGACATCTATGCCCTAAGGCAGGTGGGGGCAGATCGGGTGCTTATTGGGGCTGCATTGCATAGCGGGGTTATATTCAAGGATGGATGAACACGAAATCATTGATAGCCTAAAGAGGATTAGAAGCCAGGATATGTTATATGGTGATGGTAGAATTCTTTCATCTGTATCCACTAAGCCGCTGGATGTGGCAGTTGAAGCATATAATGTATTTTCTGATGTTAACGCACTTGATGTCCATGTTTTTAAGAGCATTGAGGGGATAGAGTATGATGTGGTCTCATGGTTCGGCGGGCTTCTGAACAATAAACTGATTGCTGGATACGTATCCTCAGGTGGCACGGAATCTAACATATATGCTTTATGGGCTGCAAAGAAGCTTTATCCTAAGAGAAAAAAGATTCTGGTTCCTGAGTCTGCTCATTATTCCTTTCTGAAGGCAGCGGATTTGTTGGATTTGGAAATTAAGTGGATTCCACTCGACAGAGGCTTTAAAGCAGATATTCCCTCAATTAAAGAATGCATTGATCAGGATACGCTTGCAGTTGTAGCTACTGCCGGAACCTCTGCCTTGGGTGTGGTGGATCCGATTGAGGCTATCAATAATCTCTGCAAGGAAACGTTCTTTCATGTTGATGCTGCATTCGGTGGTTTTGTTTTGCCTTTCCTTGACGGGGGGCCTAAATTTGATTTCTCTCTTGAAAACATTGATTCAATTACAGTTGATCCGCATAAGATGGGTTTTGTGCCTATGCCCTCTGGAGCTGTGTTTCTGCGGGATGAGTCTTATCTGCATAAGCTCGGCATTTCCCCAACCTATCTGCCATTTAAGACCTATACACTCAGTGGGAGCAGGTCGGGTGGGGCGATAGCTGCGACATGGGCTGCCATAAAGTATCTTGGAGTAGGCGGCTACAAAAGAATAGTTGCAGAATGCATGAAGAACACCCGAATCCTCTGCAGTGAACTTGGGAGGCTCGGTGTCGAAATCCTTGCCGAGCCCGAACTCAACTTTGTAGGCATAAGACCTAATGATCTGGAGGAGATTTGGAGTTCTCTTAAGGCGAAGGGATGGAATATTTTAATGGATAAGAAAACAAGAAGCATCCGGATTGTTGTGATGCCTCATGTCTCAGGGGAAGTTATACGCAGCTTCATATCTGATCTAGAGGATGTCATTTAGGTTTCTGTGTTCTAATACTATCTCATACTATGTTTAATCTACCTTATATCCCCTCAGCTGATGAGCTCATAGATAAGGCCTTTAGGCGTGGTTCAAAGCATGCTAAAGCGAAGAGGTCTACCCGGAAAGGGCAGAGGGATGTGCGGCTTAAGAAATCTGAACTTGAAAGGGTTAAGGCTGTAAGCTGTGTGATAAAATATGATCTAAAAGCGGTTATAAAGAATTTCCCAAGCTATGATCAGCTCCCGGTTTTCTATCAGAGGCTTCTTGATATAAAGGTAGACAAAGACCGGTATAAACACGCGTTGGGTGCGGTGCAGTGGTGTATTAAGCAGATTGAGCGCATTGAAACTAAAACACTTGCAGATATAAGGATAACAAAGGACACATCCTATGTAAAAGGATTTCTTGGTAGGTCCTCTTCTATAGTGCATCAGATATCGGATGAACTTGATGATCTAGTGGATATAAAGATGAGGTTACGTGAGTTTCCTACACTAGAGGAGCAGCCTACGCTGGTTATTGCAGGCTATCCTAATGTGGGAAAATCTACGTTTATGCGCAATCTCACCGGTTCGGATGTTAAGATAGCAATCTATCCGTTCACGACTAAGGAGATTCTTATAGGGCATTGTATGATACGGTATCAGCGGTATCAGATT
>JAUWTD010000010.1 GCA_030609775.1 Candidatus Altarchaeota archaeon | reverse complement strand
TGGAGACCTTGATATGTTTCTTTCTCTTCCAATGGATTCGTTAAGGATTGAATTATTATCTATTTGGGGTATTGGTCCAGAGACTGCTGATTCTATTGTATTATATGCTGGAAATAAGCCGTCTTTTGTTGTTGACACCTACACTAGACGGATATTTAGTCGATTGGGTTTTGTTGATGAAAACATATCTTATCCTCTGCTGCAAGGGTTCTTTGAAAGTCAACTGCCTGAGGATATAGAACTATATAAAGAGTATCATGCCCTCATTGTGGGGCTTGGGAAGAATTTCTGTAAAACCAAGCCTAAATGTGGGGTTTGTCCGCTTCGGGATTTATGCAAATCCTCTCTTTCTTCTGCCTGCGATCTCTGAGGGCAGACCCCAGTATTTCAAAAAGCCTTCTGCGAGTTTGTGTTCGAATTTATCTCCTTTATCATAGGTTGCAAGACCTAGATCATATAATGAATGAGGCGAACTTCTGCCAACTACTCTTGCATTGCCCTTATATAACTCTATGACAACAACTCCTGAAACCATTTCCTGGCTCCGGTTGATGAATGCATCAAGATCCTCCTTAAGTGGTTCATGCCATTGTCCAAAATATGTAAGCTGAGCCCATTTTGAATCTATCATCTCCTTAAATAGGTTTTCATCTCTTGTTAAGGTTAATCTCTCAAGCTCACGGTGTGCTTCAAGCAAGGTGATTGCTGCCGGACATTCATAGATCTCCCTTGACTTTATCCCTACGAGTCGGTCTTCTATCATGTCGATTCGACCTACTCCGTGTTCTCCTGCAAGCTCATTTAGCCGGTTTATCAGATTAACTCCATTTATTCTCTCATTATTTAATGTGACGGGCACGCCTTTTTCGAATCCTATCTCTATTTTTTCTGGCTTATCCGGTGCTTTTTCAGGCGAAGTCGTCCACTCGTAAACATCTGGTTCTGGTTTGTTCATCGGATCCTCTAATGGCCCGGATTCTATGCTTCTACCCCACAGATTTTCGTCTATACTGTATTTTGTTTTTGAACTTAGCGGTATATTATATTTTTTAGCATATTCTACTGCAGCATCTCTTGTCAGATCCCATTCTCTTGCAGGGGCTATTATCCTAAGTTCAGAATTGAGGGATCTTATTGCTAATTCAAACCTTACCTGATCATTTCCCTTCCCGGTTGCTCCGTGTGCTACTGCCTGGGCATTTTCTTTTTTTGCGATTTCGACCAGCCATTTCCCTATTAATGGTCGGGCGATTGCTGTTGCAACAGGGTATTTTCCTTCATAGAGTGCGTTGGCTTTTATTGCGGGATTAATATAGTCTTTTACAAATTCTTCTCTTGCATCTATACTATATGTCTTCACTGCCCCGAGTCTTTCTGCTTTCTCTTTTATTTGTTTAAGGTCGCTTTTGTTTTGCCCTACCTCTAATGTGAGTGTTATAACCTCTGTTTTATAGTTTTCCTGCAGCCATTTGATGGCTATGGATGTGTCTTGTCCTCCTGAGTATGCGAGTACTGTATTCATACATGTATTTATTGGTATACTCTACATTTATAATGAAGGGGCATGAAATGGACAAAAAAACATATTATCTCTATTAATGATTTTTCACGTGATGAAATAGATTTCGTTTTAGAGAAATCTGAGTTGATGGAAAAGAAACTAAAAGATAGCAAGACTTCTTCTTTAATGAATGGCAGGATACTGGCTAATTTGTTCTTTGAGCCGTCTACACGGACTCGTATGTCGTTTGAGGTTGCAATGAAGCGTCTTGGCGGGATGACTGTTGGCTTCGATGATCTTTCTGTAAGTTCAGAGGTTAAAGGCGAGACTATCGCAGACACTATCCGGGTTGTTTCAGACTACGCTGATGTGGTTGTGATGCGGCATCCTGTTGAAGGCTCTGCAATGCTTGCTTCTGAATATTGTAATTCCCCTGTTATTAATGGAGGGGATGGTGCAAACCAGCATCCAACCCAGACCTTGCTGGATTTGTATACGATAAAAAAAGAGTTCGGTGGACTTGATGGTCTTGACCTATGTATTGTAGGTGATCTGAAATATGGTCGGACGGTTCATTCTCTTACAAGCGCTATCGAAAAATATGATGTCAAACTCAAGTTTATTTCCCCTAAAGAGCTGAAGGCTCCAAGACAGATGATAAAGAGCCTGGTTGATCGCAGGATACCTGTAAAGGAGTCAACGAAGCTGAATCTCCGGGACTCTGATGTTGTTTATGTTACACGGATTCAAAAAGAAAGATTCCCTGATCCGCAGGAGTATATGCGTGTCAAAGACGCATTCATAATAGATCAGAGGAGCCTTGAGGCCCTAAGAGACACTGCAATAATTATGCATCCGCTCCCCCGGGTTTCGGAGATATCTGCTGGAGTGGATGAAACAAAATATGCGCGATACTTTGAGCAGGCAAAAAATGGCATACCTGTGAGAATGGCTCTCCTCTGTCTGGTATCTGGTATAAAATTCTGGTGATTCATGTGGCATGTAAACAGCACAGGGAATTGAAGGTTGAGATGATAAAAAATGGGATAGTGATTGATCACATACGTCCCAGAAGAGCAATTGATGTCTTAAGGATTCTTGGAATAGATGGAAGTTTCGGGTATGCATTAACTATTGCTATGAATGTTCCAAGTAAACATATCGGTAGAAAAGACATATTGAAAGTGGAGAACCGGGACATTGACACAAACGAGATAAATAAGATAGCAGTCATCGCTCCGGAGGCGACGATAAATATCATAAAAGATCATCGGGTTGTGAAAAAAGAAAAAGTCACCTTACCTGAAACGATTGTGGGTATAATCCAGTGCCCTAATCCTAAATGCATAACAAACAAGGAGCGTGAGCCTGCAGAATCTGTATTTTTGGTTAAGCAAAAGGAGCCTTTGATTCTGAGATGTAAGTATTGTGAACGTGAAATATCTTCTCCGATTATGCTTTCATGAATTCTTTTGCCTTCTCTACTTCTTCCTTGCTTAGTTTTGTTCCTGTGTTGCAGATAGGGCAAAGCAGGTAATACTTTGATTTATATGGGATGAGTGGGATGAAGAATACTGTAAAGAATTTTTTGATATTTTTCAGGTGGAGGTATACGTTATTATTGCAGTTTGGGCATTTTGTAGGGTATGTTTCACCGTAGTCTTTTTCTTTTATATGGTCAAATCCTGCTATTATTAATCCAAGCATTTTTCACTTTTAATCATTTTCTCGGTGAGTTTTTTTGCTTTATTTATCCTTTCCTGTCTTTTCCTTATCTCCTCTTTTGCATCTATGGTGTTTGCTGTTAACTCCTTTATCATCCTTTCCACTTCTTTTGGTGAGGTGCTCCCTAGGCTGTGGTTTAATCTAACTGCATTCTCTGGGTCAAGAAGATTTTTAAGTTCTTTTAATGAGATATCTATATCATGTTTCTCTAAGATGTTTTTTGTAAGTTTAAGGTCTTCAAAATCTTTTTTCTTGCAGTAGAGTTCTTTCACAACCTTTGCGGTTATTTCATGTGATTTCCTGAATGGGAGTTTTTCCTCTCTGACAAGATAGTTGGCAAGCTCTGTTGCAGTTGAATAGTTCCCCCCTGCAAGCTCTCTCATCCGTTCTTCTTTGAATTTTGCTGTTGAAAGTGTTCCGTTGAGTGCTGAAAGCATCATCTTAACCCTATTGATGCTCTTCCATAAGAGCACCCGATCCTCCTGGAAGTCTCTATTGTAGCCTAACGGCAATGCCTTTAATGTAACAAGCAGCTGCATTAATGCGCCGTATATGTAACCTGTCATCCCTCTTGAAAGCTCCGCAAAGTCGGGATTTTTTTTCTGCGGCATTATTGAGCTTCCTGTTGTGTATTCATCTGATAACTCCAGTATACCAAATTCGTTTGTGCTAAACAAAATCAGTTCCTCTGAGAGCCGTGAGAGATTAGATGATAATATAGCTAATGCGCCAAGCGTTTCTATAATAAAATCCCTTGAACTTATTGCATCAAGTGAGTGTTCTATGACATCATCAAAACCCAGAAGTCTTGCTGTAAGCCTTCTGTCTATGGCAAATGATGTTCCTGCAAGAGCGCAGGCCCCTAACGGACTCCTGTTTATGTTCTCGTATGCTTTCCTAAGCCTCTCAAGGTCTCTGTTTAATATGCTAGCATATGCAGTCGCCCAGAACCCTAAGGTTATCGGCTGCGCCTGCTGTGTATGTGTGTAACCCGGCATCACCTTTTCTGTTGATTTTTTAGCTATACTCACAAATGTTTTCTGCAGATGAATTATATGTTCCTCAACTTCTATCACCCTCGCCCTAAGATGCAGTCGTGTGTCTGTTAGAACCTGGTCATTCCTTGATCTTGCAGTATGTATTTTTCCGCCTGCATCTTCCCCTATAAGCTCTGTTACATAGGCTTCAACATTCATGTGGACGTCTTCAAGTTCCTCATTGAGCATGAATTTTCCCTTCAGAAAATCTTCTTTTGCTTTCTCTAAGGCTTTAAGTATCTTTTTTGCATCTTTTTTCTCTATGATACCTTTTTTTGCAAGCATCAGGACATGCGCTTGATTTCCCCAGATGTCTTCTGGGATCATTTCTTTATCTATGTCAATAGATGAGCTAAACTCTTTCATCATCTCACCCATATCCCCTGAAAACCTGCCTCTTAGTTTGTTTAAAGCCTTAGACATCTGTTTTAGTCACCTGATTTTTTTTAGAGGGAAAAATATGTGGTTTCCTCTTAGATAAAAATAGGAGTTACGGTTTATATCTATGTTTTTTTTGGGCTTCAGCTAGCTGATACTTATATAATAGGGTTACGTAAGTAGTTATTAAATGCGGTGACCAAGGCTATGGTAGAGTTTACTTATGTTGATTCAATGGATGATCTTTATGCTGCAAGTGAGCAATGGATGTCTGCATCAGAGGTAGGAATTGATCTAGAATGCGAAAATAATCTCCATTATTACGGCGCATATATTTCATTGATCCAGGTCTCTACGCCTGAGCGGAATTGGATTGTTGATGTTATCCGGCTGCAGGGTATTCAACCGGTTCTTCAGATGCTCAAAGATCCATCGATTCAGAAGATATTTCATGATGTGCGTTTTGATTTAGGGATCCTCTATCATCAATTCAATTGTCGCCCAAAAAATATTTTTGATACACAGGTTGCTGCGATGTTATCTGGTGAAAAAGAGATCGGTCTTTGTCCTCTTTTGCAGCAGTTTTTCGGGATACATAAAGAGCAGAAATTTCAGATGGCTGACTGGACTAGGCGTCCTCTTAAGCCTGACATGCTCAAGTACGCAATCAATGATACTTTGTATCTCATCCAACTCCGCGACATCTTAAAAGATAGGTTAAGGGAACAGGGTCGCTTATCATGGGTAGAGGAGGAATTTGCAGTGATTGAGGAAAAAAAATTAGATTATCAAAGGAAAACCTATCTGGATATCAGGGGTATACGTGTTTTATCAGGTGGTAGCCGGGCAATCCTTAAGCGTCTTTTTTCTCTGCGTGAACAGATGGCAAAAAAAGCTAACCGGCCTCCTTACTTTATCATAAAAACAAGTATGTTATATGAGTTGGCTGCTAACCCCCCTAAGTCTATCGCAGGCTGGAAGAATCTATCTGGTGTCCATCCTATTGTCTGTAAGCACGCAACCTCTTTTTTTGAAGAGGTAGCGCAGGCCCGAAAAGACAAGATTCCCTCTCTTCCTGCGCAAAGAATGCAGCATACCCCTCAACAAAAAAAACAGTTTCAACTGCTCTGTAATATGCGGGATGTTGTTTCAGAGGAACTCGGCATCAAAAAACATCTTGTATTGAGCCGGGAGCAGATGCGTGCCCTCATATCCTCCGGTTCTGCAAGTAATCTGCGAAAGTGGCAGCAGAATCTGCTTGCAAACCATGGTTTCAAAGACATGATATTTACTTGATATTTATTAATTGTTGAAAATACGTTGAAAATTAAGGGATTGCCTTCTTTTATGGCGGCATTATTTGTTGGGGCCGTATTTGTATTAGGGGTGAAATTATTAAAGCCTGCATCGATTCAAGTATTTGTAGAAGGTTCTGAAGCTGCTGTAACAACGATACCGGGGTTTTTTACATTTATGGATGTTTCCTTGATTACTCTTTCTTCGGTCCTGCTTGGAGTCAGTGCCATGTATCTTTTATCATTTAATTATGTTTCTGAAATTGATTCAGCAGGCTCTGATATAAAATGGAGGCATATAACAAAGACCCTGAAGGATAATGAGCTTGCGGTTTATGAGGTGATCCTTGATGAAGGGGGCATCATCCTTCAAAAAGAGATCGTGGAAAAAACAGGGTTCCCTAAGGCCAACGTTACGCGGTGCCTGGATGCTCTTGAAAACAAAGGTATTTTGGAGCGTAAGAGGAAAGGCATGGGAAACATTGTTTTACTGAAATAAGAAGGGTTTGAAACTGGTTTCATACCCTCACTTTTATGGTGTTTCATCGTAGAATTTAATTAAAATGAAAAATATGGTTAAGGTTTTTATGGTTTGTATTATGTTTGCTATGGCTGTTATGGCAGCCATGGCTGCTAACGCAATTGAAGTGGCTGATACAAAGATAACGGGTATTATGGTTTACTCTGAAGGAATTGTGCAGGTAACCAAGGAGGGCACTGTTTGTTGCGGCAGCGAATTTTATACGTCTATTGAAGGAAATGTTCTCCCCCGGTCTCTTAGGGTACTATCAGGATCCTTTGATATTGAGTATATATCATTATCTGTTAGGGATGAAGCCAGACTTGAGAGGCCTTTAACTATGCTGGATTTGGTTAACCAGAGCCTGAACAAAAAAGTAGATTTTGTCACAGATTATGGATATATTTCTGGATTATTGTATCGTCTTGAAGGTGATTTATTGTTTTTGTCTAATGTTAAATGGGTTAAGGACAATAAAACACTTAAGTATCAATTTTTCACCATGAAGGTATCGGATATACAGAACATGCTCTCCTATGATAAACCTGTTTTTGAGCCAGTCTATCATGTATCTGAGACATCAATAACTCAGCCAACATACTATGACAGCTACTACAACAATATGCTCATTTCAGGCCGCGATAAAAAGATTTCATGGAAAGATAACGGGGAGGGTAGTAGAAATGTGTCCATAGTTTATCGTTCTGATGGGGTTTCATGGGAGCCAATATATCATCTCGACATAATTGAAGGCGACTCCTCTGCCCGATTTGGTTTCTGGGCTAAGATATCAAATGATTTAGGTGCTAGTTTAGATGATGTTGAAGTGGGTCTTGTCGCAGGAAACATTCGATTATTAGAGAACCGGTATAGGTATGGTATGGAGTATATGAATGCAGCCCAAAGCGCGTTAGGGAACATAATGAATGTTCCGGATGCTGTAATCGGTGCAGCGATCTCCGCCCTCGAAGAATATGAGGTTTATCATTTAGGCAAGACTTCGCTGGATTGTGGTGAAACTAAACTTGTGAAGGTGTTCGATAAGACCGTGAACGTTGAAAGAGATTTTGTCTGGGATGCCCGATCTACGAATACCTGGGATGCGATTAGTGAAAACGGCAAAGTCCATAACATTTATCGTTTAGTAAATGAGGAGAATTCTACTTGGCCGTATGGTTCGGTGAGTGTTTACAGGGATTTGATGTTTGTTGGTGAGGACACAATATCCTGGACCCCGAATGGTAGGGAAGCTAAGGTAACTGTCGGATATGCGCCGGATATTGAGGTTAAAAAGAGGGTGACAGTTAAAGAGGTCCCTGAAAGCAGATGGGATAATCGTTACACTGCAACCCTTAAAATGATTAACTACAAAAATGAAAAAATAACTCTCACAGTGATTGATTCTTTCCCAAGGAATGCCGAAAATTTTAAGTCAAACTTGGTATATATTGAGAAACCAGGGAACCTGATATACTGGAACATTACATTAGGGCCCGGGGAGAAAAAAGACTTAATCTATGAGTATGTGGTAGATTAATTTACATAAAAAAATGGTTGACATAAAACTTAGGGTTATGGTGCTAGGTATTCTGGCAGCGTTTGGTATTGGATTGATTGGAGGCTACCTTATCTTAACTGAGGGTTTATTCTCTGGGGGGCGAGATTCCCTGGAGGATACCTCTATTTTTGTTTCCACCGCGAACCTTTCCTCTGAAAACGAATTAGATAATGCTTTCATGAACATGGAATTTCAGCAGAAAGGCCAAGTCATCGGGAATGTGAACATTCCATTAAACCAGCAGGCGGTTCAGGTGGGCCAATTTAATAATAATGATTTAGTAGAGTCTAAATCCCTTGATGAAACATTTTTTATATTGTCTCTTCCAGTAAACATCTCTGGGATAGATAATAATTTGTTTTCGCAAGGTAATGTCTTGTTTTGTAATGATGGTGCAAGCTTGGTTGTATTGGATTCAGGTGATGTGTTATTCCTTGATTTTGGTTTAAACTTATGTGACATAGGATCATATCAAGTAGTTGGTTTTGTAGGGGATGATATTAAATCAATTCTTGTAGATGAGGATTTTTCTCTTTGGGAGAAACAGTTTGCAGTGTGGCATATGCAGGGTCTTGATTTGTTGTCGTTGAATGTCTCTTGGACAAAAAACATAGGTGTTGGATTTGATGAAGTTCTTCGAAAGATTAAAGAAAAAGAAGCAGCTACAGGTAAACCCCAATCCATCTTTCGGACTCTCCAGGATGCTGAGGTGGAAACTGAATTTGAAAGCAGGGGATATGAGCAGGTTAAATTATCTGTCTCCGAAAATAAGGTAACTCAGTCGTTGTTGGTTGAGAGAGGGTTTGCTTTAGAAAACAATAATAAAGGAAACCAAAATCTTGCCTTCGGTGAAGCAGTTCTCATTTATCTGCCTAAGGGAGAATCTAAATCTTTCTTTGTTCGCAGCTACTGTATTAATGCAGGCCGGGGTGTTCCAAGCAACAGCGACAAACTCAATATGTGGCAGAACGTGTTAGATAATGTCCAACAAGCTATAGACCAAAACTATGTGGACGGACAAGTTTCATCCGGAGTCGGCCAAAGCAAGGTATGGGAACAAACTGGATAATTTTTTTTTATTTCCTATTTTCTCATAGACTTTTATTGCTTTTACTATGATCTCACTATCTTGAATTATCTAACGCTTTAATCAAACATTCAATATCCTGTTCAGCCGTCAGTTATTCAACTGATTTTTCAACACAACCCTTCTCTCATCAATACAACCTAGATTATCCCTAAGACTCCAAACTCAATCAATTTTTTCTCCATCCAGCTCCTTAGTCATCGATTATGTGTGTGTTTTACTTAATTGTCTATTTGCTTTTAATCCTCCATAGATCCAATAGAGTGCGAAAACATGAAATCCAATACTTAACCAGTCCTGAACTATTAAAAATAATAATCCATCAAATGCATATAATATCATTCCCACATAAAAGCTCCAATTTTGACCTCTCCTTGCGAATATTCCAAAAAAGACGAAAATACTTGCAATAAAAACGTTTACACCAAAACCAATAATTACTCCAATAAACCCAATTTCTCCTGCGAGGGAAATAGCAAGTCCATCTACAATTTGTGTAATCCCCAAACCGATAATAAAATACCAACCGGAATAGGCAACAATAGAATTGATTAAAGATAATACTGCAATCCAGAAAAACCAACCGGCTCCTGATTTCAATTGATTTTCAATTTGTATTTTTTCTTCGATTAATTGTTTTTCTTCGATTAATTGTTTTTCTTCGATTAATTGTTTTTCTTCGATTAATTGTTTTTCTTCGATTAATTGTTTATCATCTATTTTTTCAAATTTATTTTCTTTGAGTGTTGATGTTTCCGCTTCATTTATTGACTCACATCCACAGTATCCACAAAATTTTGCATCTTCTTCTACGGCCTTCCCGCATTTAGGACAATACATTCTATTCTTTCCTTAGCTTAGCGCCGCATTTACGGCAATAACTGTGTTCTGTTTTATTCCCTATTCCGCATTTTTGGCAATATATGTGCTCTACAACTTTCTTCTCTTGAGACGTTTCTGCTGGCGTAAACGTTTCAGTTTCTGGAACAACCTTTGGAGGTGTCGTTTCCAGTTCTTTTTTTCGCTTGTTTGAATACCTTATTTTATCTTCAAATTCTACTTCAATACCCCCTACAAATTTTACTATGATGTTGTAGATGAAGGCCGATATCACGCAACTTACCCCCGAGAAAATAGCGTATAGGCTGGATATTACAATCAACATTACCAAGCCCACGATTATTAGCACCAAACCACCTACTGCAGCTTCCTCATCCCCACTGATAATGGCAAGTCCCCCTGCAAAGCCAAATATCAGAGCATATATTGCACCTATAAATAAACCGAAGATCAAACCAATAATAAATGATATCTTAAACACAGACCAGAGACCAATTTTTGTTAGAATTTTTTTCATTTTCATTTAGAACTTTTTATAATGTTATCCTCGTTTTTTTCCTCATTCACATGAATTTAGGATTCTGCTATAAAAATACAAAGAAAATTTGTTAGAGGTAGCCTAAAAATAAATGTGTGAATGCTCAAAAACGAAGTGTGACGTGGGTGGAATGAAGTGGAGTGAGGGCGCAGTGTGGCGTGAGTTTCAGAATTACGTCATTTATCATTTAATTGCTTGTATGATTGCATGTTCTAACTTTTTAGGTTCATCTGTACCTATCCTGTATGTTTTACCGTTTTTCATTTTTATCTCAACTGCATCAAAACCCGAAACATTATAAATCCACATACGAGGCCACAGCCATAATCTTATCCCCCATCCGTAATACCAATGATTTTTCACGGTTCTGGTTGAACTTATTTCTTTAAGCATAAAACGTTTTCTGAATAAGCCATAACCAAACTTAATCCACAAATAGTTTTCATCAATCATTACTTTAAGCGACGCAAAAGAAGCAAGAAGAAACAGGATGAAAAACATCGGGGCAAGAATGATGAAATTAAAACCGGCTTGTGTTAAAATAATTCCGAAAAGTAAAATGACAGCAAGTAAGATAAATATTATTAAATATCCAATTTGGGTGTGTTTGTAAATCATATTATTAATCTAAGTATGTACTTTATAAATTCCAGCATTTTTTTCCCATATGGCCGGACGGAGCCACAGGCGCAGTGACAAAATCCTTTATTTAGGTTTCATTTACCCACTGAACCAAGAGGTCGTAGCCTAAAAAGAGGCGGAGAAGCTGCGAGTCCGCCGTATTTTTTTTTGCACATTCATTTCTTGATCATTTTTTTGTTTTATTTAATGCAAGCTCTTTAATGGTTTCATAGGTCCGGAATTCCGGGGCTAGGGAGTCATACCAATTATATTTACCATGGGAAAGTTTTTTTAATTCATCTCTTGGTCCCATATCACCTCCATGAATGGGATAAATAAAAGTTACACCTTTTTCCGAGAAAAAATCATCCGCATCTTTCAAAAAAACATTGGCTTCTTCATTACTTAATTCTTGACTAAAAACACTTAAGGGAGTTCTTCCAAGACCACCATAATCAAGGCGAGCGAACATGGGTATTCTGAGTTCTGAATTAACCTGTGATACTATTTTATCCCATTTTACTTCATCGAATTGTCCTATTTTTCCTGTAGATTCGTCTTTAACTTCTTGTGTAGATGGTGTGACCATACCAATATCTATGTTTGTTTTGGAAACGATAAAAGTGCCACGTGAGTCAGCAACCCAAGTGATGACATAAATTTTCTTACCCTTTTTTAAACCATATTCATGAATTTTATCCACAATATCCCACGCAGATTCATAACTCTCTTTGACTGCCGGATGGTTTTCATCGTGAGTTATTGTTTGTAAAAGTAATTGTTGAACATAAAACATATCGATCCAGACCGCATCAACGCCGGCATCTATTTGCCTATAAATTCTATTTAAAAATATTTCTGGAAAATCTGGATTTGTTATATCTGGAAAATAAAAAGTCATCACAGATTTTAATTTTTCTTCATTAGGGCAGATATCTTCTTTTTCAATAAATCCCCATCTTTTTGCCCAATAGCACTGCATATCTTTTTTACTGTAATTAATGCCCCATTTCTCTGGATTTAAAGCCATATTCCATGCTGCGTCCCTACGATTTTCTTCGTCTATGTCTTGTAGTTCATCTGGATAGAAAAATTCTAATTGTGTACCTCCACTAAAAATAATATCTGGGAATTCACTCTTGATTTCAGAAACTGCCCTCTCAAGATGCTCATAACTGTAGCCTTCCACTTCATATCTTCTCTGATCATCTATTGGCAAATCTGATATTTTATTCGGAAGCGGCCATTGAGTCAACCAACCCTGAAATATAAAATCAGCATTTGTTTCTTTGAAAATATTTATAACCTCCTTTGGGGCTCTATTAAATTTTTCCCCATCAGTAACAATTCTATATTGGATAGCAACCTTAACATCCGAAAGGTTTGTCTCTTTGCAATCAGTTGGGCAGTTGTTTTTGTCTTCACCCGCTTCGCATATTCCGTTGCCGCATTCTATAGGTATTGTTGTGGGAGGTTCATGATTACGTATGCATCCTGTAAAAAGAATAACTATAATTAAAATTTCCAGAATAACGATTTTTTTGTTCATTTTTTGGGGTTTCTTGCATTCAGTAGTAAACCTAAGGGGGTGCATTAATAAATTCAATTAAGTTATTTATCACTCAATAAATCAGATAGATATAGTGGGAGCCATACCAATAATCCGTTCAGAAAGAAATTGTTTATTTCCCATATTAAAATCAGAGGTATTGGCGCGCCAGGTATGCCGCCAAACTGGAACCCGAAAAGTCCGCTTTCTGCTATAAAATAGAAAGTGTAACCGAATATTCCGCCATATAGGAATGCTTTTTTCTGCGTGGGTGTATATTTTTTAGCAAGAAGGTATACAATACAATAGAAAATTAAATAAACCGGAAATGTAGATATTAAGTCAACATAGAGGCTGCCAAACATTGTTTGCTGTATCCCTGGTTCGGATACATACCACAGTATTTCTTCAACTAAACCAAAAATTGTTCCAAAAACAACGACAAGAACAAAGTTGTTTACAGTAATTAAACGAATAAGAGACCTTAAGGGTTTCATAAATAAATATGTCAATAACATGAACACTAACTGAGCTATACCTGCCACTGACTCAATTAACACTAAAAAAACAAAAAAGAATATGCCAACAACAGAGATAAAAGTTCTGAATTTATCCATCTTTTTTTTTTTATTTTACCTCCGGGATTGCTCTTTTTGTTTATTGTTTATTCTTTAAGCATTAGTATTCTAGACCCATAAGCAGGAACAGAAACCCTGAAATTAGTTGGATCTACAACAGTAAATATCTCATCTGAAAGCTTGTCTTTCAGTCTGTCCCCTCTCTTATAAGGCACATCAAGAACACTTGTCACCTCTTTGCCATTGAAGTTGATAACAATTACAACCCTTTCATCGTCATACGTTCTCGAATAGGCGTAAGTGTTGTCCCCTGACTTCCAGATGTTTTGTATGTCTCCATATTTCAGGGCATTGTTGCTGTTGCGAATATTAAATACTCTCTTGTAGAATTCCCTTAGCTGGTAGTCTCCGTTTTTCCAGTCAACTTGAGGCCGGGAGGTTTTTCCATCATAAAACCAAGCATTGTTCGCCCCTATTTCCTGCCCTGCCTGGATCATGGGGACACCAGGTATTGTTGATATAAATACAATCCAGGGTTTGTTGATCTGGGGCAATAGTGCATTCCCTCTGGGGGAGTCGTGTGTTTCGCCGAAATACAGTCGTGTCCTATTATGTCCTATTGTGTCGTTTTTAAGTAAGTCCACCAGTTTATGGCTTCCTATGTGCTCTACTACAATCCCGTTCCCTATTTGCTTAAATAATAAATCATAGAGTATGTAGGATATCTCATTTGTCTCATCCAGTTCAATTGAGGGATGTTCTGCAAGCAAAATGGTGCCGGATCTGCCTTTATTGTCTATCTTTTTCATGTTTCTTGTTAGCTTTATTATCGAGTGGTCTCCAAGAAACAGTTCAGGATTCCAGGTATTGTATGTTGAATCCAACCGCCAGCCATCGATGTCGTATTCTCTTATATAGTATCCAGCTACATTTGTGAAATAATCTACCACTTCAGGGTTTGTTCTGTCCAGTGCTGGGCCGAATTTTGGTTTAGGGTATGTATATAATATAACGGTTTCTCCATCTATTTTTCCGAAGACCTTACACATCATGTTTTTATTTTTGAAGCAGTCTGAGGAGTATATGAAATCACCTTCATAGGTATGTTCTGGATCCGAATCTATGTGCTGGGTTTTTAATTTCAACCCTGTCTCCTGGAGTGTTGTCAGAGGTATTTTCAGGGTCCAGTTGTAGAGTATACTCCTGGTGGGGGCGACGGCAGTGACCAGATCCAAAAGCACTTTCATATCGTACTCATGTGCGGTGTTGATGAGTTCTCTAAGGTCTCTTTCTGTTCCATATACTGGGTCTATTCTATAGTAGTCTATGATGAGATACAGGCCGTTATGATATGGTTCTATTTTCTCATGCATCCATATGGGCATAAGATAGATTGTTTTAATACCTAATTCTGAAAGAGACGGTATCTGCCCGGTTATTTCCTTGAATGAATGATTTGGATAATAATATGGATGTGTCTCATATACGGGTCCCTGCCTAATCCAGCAATCTCCGTCTTCATTGTCAGTTAATCTATCTCCGTCATTGTCTATCTCGTCAGTGCATATGGTTTCGACGTTGACAATAGCTGCTGTTGGGGGATATTCTGCAAGCGGGTAATCCTCAAGAGGAATATCCTCAGACGTAAACAGTAGATATAATCCTATAATAATGGCTGCTATTACAATTCCTGCCAAGATTTTTTTCTTTTCCATAACTCATTTAATTGTTTTATTTAATGCAAGCTCTTTAATAGTTTCATATGTATCAAATTCCGGGGATAGGCTGTCGTAAATCCTGAACTCTCCAAAGGAAAGTTTTTTTGCATTACCTCCCATCCCTCCTCCATGAAGGGGGTAGGTGAAGATTATTCCTTTCTCTTGATAGGCTTTATCTGCGATTACTAAAAATTCTCTCTGTTGTTCGCTGCTCAGTTTCTGGCTGAAGAACGCTAACGGGGAGTTACTATTCCCCCAGTCTATGAAGGCAAATATTGGGATGTCTCCAAAATTTTTTCTGATTTTTCTGACGTCAGCATCAATTTTACCCTCATCGAGTTTCATGGAATAAATCTCCTGGGATGAGGGGGTTAGGGTAACAAAATCCGGCTTCGGTTGAGGGTAGGGATACGGTGTGCTGCTGGGCCAGGTTCCGACATAAACGTATTTTCCTTTCGAGATGCTGT
This sequence comes from Candidatus Altarchaeota archaeon, assembly GCA_030609775.1. Lineage (GTDB taxonomy): Archaea > Altiarchaeota > Altiarchaeia > IMC4 > QMZM01 > JAUWTD01. Next base: position 15,571 of record JAUWTD010000010.1, on the reverse strand, counting down.
AATCCTGGATGTCTTCAATCATCTTTGATGCCGACTCAAAAGACTCCTTCACTGCCGGATGATCCGGATCATTGGTTACAACTTTGAGCATACCTGCCTGGCTGAACAATAAATCAATCCAGATGGCATCTGCCCCACAGTCTATCTGTTTTTTCGCCCAGGCCAGGAAAAGTTCCTGGAATCTTTCATTGGTGATGTCGGGGACATAAAAAGATTCTTTTCCAGGGTCATAGTTGTTGCAGTTTTTAAGAAGACCTATCCAGGAGCGGGATTTAGCAACCTCGCACTGGAATTTCTTTTTAGGGTAATCAATATCCCATTTACCTGGATCCAATGCCATAGCCCAGGTCTCCTCCACCCCAAGATACTCTCCACTTACTGGATCCCATGCGAGGCTTGTAATCATCTGGGCTGGGATTGCACTGCAGAATATGGCGTCAGGATTATCTTTTTTTATTTTGCTTACTGCCTCCTTAAGCTGCTGATACGTATAGCCTTGTTGTGCACATTTATCCACATAATCCTGAGGATAGTCTGAGGGCAATACAGTTTCTGGTGATTCAGGTACAGGCATCCACCTCCAAAAACCCCTGAAAATGAAATCTGTTTCTGTTTCACTGAATTTTTCGATCACGTCCTCCAAATCCCTATCCTCTATGCCATCGGTCACCCATTCATAAACAGAGGCAACTTCAACATCCTTCAATCTGTTCCCAGAGTAATTTCCTCCCTCTTCTTGTGGAAGCGTCAATATTGTCGTGGTTGTTGTGGATTCAGGTCTTTGTGTGCATCCACTCAAAAGGATAACTACGATTGCTAAAATAAAGATTTTTTTGTTCATTGTTTTTTTGTTTTATTTAATGCAAGCTCTTTAATGGTTTCATAGGTCTGGAATTCAGGGGCGAGGCTGTCGTATACAGTGAATCTTCCAAAAGAAAGGGTTTTTGTGATATTTCCCTTCCCCATGTATCCCCCATGCAGTGGGTAGATAAAGTTTACATTCATCTCGTTAAATGATTTATCGAATGTTTTTAATACCTCTCTTTGTTCTTCCTTGCTTAGTTTCTGGCTGAATCTGACTGTCGGTGAGTCATCAAAGGACCAGTCTATAAAAGCGAAAACAGGTATGTCGCCATATTTTTCACGTATGATTTTGATTTCTTTATCCCTCAGGGGTTTATCCAGTTTTTTGTTCTCTATTTCTCTATTTGTTGGAGAGAATGTGATGAAATCCACGTCAGGTGGGGTGTGAGGGAATTCTTTATCGAGAAGGGATTCTGTTTTGACGAAGGGGCCCTCCCAGCTTCCAACGTAAATATATTTTCCTTTTGATTCTCCGTATTTATGGATTTCGTCCACTATCTGTGAGGTGGCATCAATTGAATCCTTCACTGATTGATGGTTAACATCTTTTGTTATCTCCGCAAGCATTGCTGCTTGAGTATAAAGCATGTCGATCCATATAGCGTCCGCTCCTGAATCTATCTGTTTTTCTGCCCAGCTCAGGAGAAGCTCCTGGAATTCAGGGTTTGTTATGTCGGGGAAATACGCTCGGGCTTTCCCGGGATCATACTCATCTATCTCCCCTCCATAGGGGTGTCGTCCATTAAACCACTTCTGGAAGTCCTCTCTTGTAACGGGTTTGCCGTTATGCTTTATTCCCCATTTATATGGGTTAAGTGCCATCTCCCCGGTATCCTTACTCTTGTAGACTCTGCCGTTCACTGGGTTCAATTCAATTCTTCCAAGGGTTTGGGCAGGGATGGCGCCGCAGAATATTATGTCTGGCCGGTCTTTTTTTATTGTTGTTATCCAATCCCTCAGTTCCTGATAGTAGTGCCCGTTCCTCCGCAGGCTCTCAGAAGCTTGTTCTGGTGTTATCCCCCCAACTCCACTTAGCTCAAGGAGTTCTACTGGAATATTATCTGGCGAGTCTACAACCGGCATCCATTTCCAGAATACCCTGAATATGAAATTTGTGTTTGTTTCGTTTAGGATTTTAATTGTTTCCTCTTTACTCCTTCCCATAGGCACTCCATCGGTTATGCTTTCATAGAGAACAGCAACCTTAACGTTCTCTAACCTATTCGGGTAATCTCCTGTATCCTGTAAGGTTGGTGTCGTTGTCTTCGGTTCAGTAGTTGGGATAGTGGTTGTTGTTGTCGGTCTTGGTTTTAGTATGCACCCGCAAATTAAGATGGCTGTTATTACCATGATTACGATAATTAAGATTTTCCTGTTCATTGTTTTTTTTGTTTTATTTAATGCAAGCTCTTGCAGGGTAAGTATAGGTTCTGGATGGGTGTTTTTTAGGTTTGTTGAAGATGCGTTCTATAGGGTTTTTGCCTTTTATCAACCTTTCTAAAAGTTGTGTTTTTTTTTTTTATTGTAGTCTCTTTTGCACTGCTTCACTTGTCAGCTCACGGATAGCATCTGAAGCAATCCATCTGGCGCTTTTTGAATCGGTTTTTTGTATCTCTTCAGCTGCTTTGATTGCTTTCTTATTTAAATTAATGTTTCGTTTACCAATCTGTCTTAGCGCCCAGTTAACGGCTTTTTTAACATAGTTTCGGTTATCGTTTGCCTCCTTTTTTATAGCTGATAGAAATAAAATAAATTCTTTATCCTCTGCTTTTTTGTCGCTTACAGCTAACCTCGCCATCAACACAAACCCGGTTCTTTTAACGAATTCCTCCTCACGCAAACTCAGCTCAACCGCTTTTTGGTATGCGAACAACGTTTTTTCAAATAAATTCATGCAACATTGATCACAGATCTCCCAGTAACGAAAGTCTTTAGTCCATTCCTCTATCTGTTCTTCTGTTACGTCCTCGGGTTCGTCGATCATGCAGGCAAGTATCCTGGTTTCGCGGCTGTCTATCATCCAGAGCTGCTTTGCAAGCATGTGGTCTTTCCCTATCTTTTTTGCAAGTTTCCTTAGGTTGGGAATCGAAACACCATAGGTTTTCTTGGGTGTGATCCCAAATCGTGCCATGCCCTCTGCCGCCTCGGGATTAGACAGTGTTTCTATTCTCTTGAGAACCTCGCTAATTTTCATCTTTTAGTTTCGAATACCACTGTTTTTTCCCTTTAAGGAAGTTCTCTATCCCGCTTTTTCTGATCTTTCTTAGATTTTTTATGTGAGCGTCTCCGTGACCGGGCTTCAAAAAATCCAGTTTCTCGCATGACTCGAATTCACTGCATTCCCAACAGCCTATGATCTCCTTCTTTTGACAGCATTTCCTTATCTTACAGAAAGGCGGTCCGCCCTCTCCCTTGCAGGCTTTTTTGCAGCGTAGTTTCACTAATGCACCAAGTACTTCATAGCATTGTTCATAGTTTTCAAACACCTTAAAAAAAGAAATAGTTGACATAAACTCTGCAGTCTTATCAAATCTCGTCTGCCTTAATTCCCTTCGAAGGTCTCTTGCTAAATCAGCAACCTTTCCTCTATGACTAAAGCAGTCGCCGCAATACAAGCCGCAGTATGCGACTAAATCTTTTTCTTCTGTCATGTTACAGGTCGCTATGTTTTGTTTCTTTTAGCCCATTTAGCAGCCAGTGATATTGCCACTATCATACCTCCCAAAATAAAGCATATGATCCCGCAAATCATCAGTCCTTTAGCCAATGCCATGTATGTGGAATGATCCAATAAGAAGTAGAGGATTGGTATCAGGATAATGAACATAAAAAAGACTGCTATGGCTGACATGCAGACTATGATTATCTTTGTTTTGCTGATTTTTTTGGTTTTTTTGTCGTTTTCTCTTGACTCAACATCACCCAACATATTCCCCTGTGTTATTGTTTCATTTTCTGGCTTCATTTTCTTTTTTCTCACTTATCTATTTATTATTTTATTAATCCTGATTAATAACATGGATTCTAAGCTTGCATTGTTTTCGTTGTGTGCCGGAGTTGGGTTGAGTATTGGATTTAAACTCATTTTGAGGAGTGAGGCCTTGATAGGCTTATTTATTTTTTTGTTAGGTTTATGGAATCTTTACTTAATGTTTAAGCAGCTTGGCATGGATGAATTGAAGGCTAAGGAATTTAGTTCAGCATACCCTGGATTATTTCTACTCATACTTTGTATGTATCTACTCAATGAGTCAGGATTATCTGAAGAAAAACCCGTCCTATTTTTTGTTAGCTTGTTTTTGATTTATGCCGGATTTGATGCAAGAAAGAGGAGATTTAAAGCAAAATAGTTTTTTTTTATAGATTTGAATACTTTGAGCTGCTGAGGGTGCAGGTAATCTTGTTGCCATATACCTGCATATAAAACAATAAGGCCGTAAAATAATCAAATATTACGACTATTGTTTTACTCCTCCCTATTAGGTTAATTAGGTTACATCACCTAAATCTTCGTTTTCAGGGTTTACATCAAACGGATCTATTACTAGTTTATCCTCTAGGGTGGATTCACACCTCTCTGAACAACAGCTGAACGTATCGAATGCATCAAGCCATTTGCCCTCGCACTCTTCTCCAACATCACATATGTATCCACCTAAATCTGCGCATGTCTCTAAATCAAAATCTTTTTCTGGCGGCTGTGTTGTCTGGGTTGTCTGTGGTTGGGTTGTTTGAGTTGTTTGGGTTTGTCTGTTTTTCCCTCCGACGCATCCGCTTGTTGAGATAAGTGCAATAATTAGTATCGTCGTCATCATATATGCTAAAATCTGTTTTTTTGGTTTGGTTGTTTTTTTGATTTGAATCACCTCTTACTCATATATTATTAATATCCTCTTTTATATTTATTAAAAAAATTAGGTACGCCCCTTGTTGGGGGGCATGGTTTGTAAAACCTAATTGGTTTAGATGCTATTATCCATGTTTTTAATTGAATCATCTAATACATCAATTGTTGCCTCCAGTTTGGCTTCCATTTCCTCTGGCAAAGTGTCTCCGAATATCAGCTCCTCGTATGCGTCTCTAAGCTCTATGAGGTGTGTTTTAAATTCTTCTAGTGCCTCAATCGCCTCTTTAAAATTAAGGGCTTCGAATTCTTCTTGAGCTGTTTCCAGGTCTGCCCCCATTTTTATGTGAATCTCTCGCAGTTCTGTGACATCTATTCCAAGTGCATCTAACTCAGAGATTATCGTATCTGTTCTGTCCACTATCCGGTCGCCGACATTAATCCAATGTTCAATGATTTTTTTGGGCGGTATCTCAACTTGCAGGTCTCTTACAATATCTCTTAATTCCTTTGAAAGATCCAGGAGTTCAAGATGTATTTGAAGTATTTCGGCGTTGTCTCTGTCTTTTAACGCATTCTCTAAGCTGCCTCTTTCATCCTTGATTTCATCTAATTTAGCCTGGGCTTCTATGGTATCATATCCATTATCCTCTATTTTATCGAGGATGTTTTGCGCCCAATCTACCCAGATATCAAATATTTCTAAGCTGTTATCCTCTCGGATCTCCCAGTACTCATCCTCTAAACCATCTATTTTTCCTTTGTTCTCATCCAAAGCTTCTTTGATATCAGCTAATAACTGCCAGCCTACGCCATTATGTTCAGTCATCTGTTCCCGGGTTTCTAATCTGAAATCAGTTATTATCTGTCTTAACTGTCTAAGTGCGTTATTGAATGCGACATGGGTAGTCAATGCCTCGGTTTTTTTGGTTTGGTCTTTGAAATCGTCAAAAAGCTCTGAGAGCTCGGATGTGCCTGCACCGAAACTGACTTCGTCAACATATTCGATAGTGGCATCCATACTTATCTCCATTATCTCAGCAGTCCATTTAAGATGTGCTTGACGTATCTCCACCTGTTTTTCCAGGATAGGGAACTCGTTGTCACCTGAAGCTGACACAGTAATAGAAAACACAGCCAACATCGATAACATCAGCATCACAGCAACTATGTTTCTTTTTTTCATGTATTTTTTTAATCCGTTCTTTGTTCTTGATTGCGCATCTTTCATAAAAATCACCTTTTTTTTATTATATCCTTTCCTCATGGGAATAAAAAAACAAACTTATTTATTTCATGTATTAAAGCTTTATCCCTGCGTTATTTTCCTCTTATATGGCCTAAATAGTCTTTTAAACGTTTATAAACCTTTATCTAATGGTTTTCATAGGTTTTTATTATTGGAGGTAGACTTGAAGTACTTGGTGTATGGAAGCACGCTTATATCTCCTTGAACCTTATATTTTAATACTTATTTTACGATGAAATATTCTGAAGCAAGTTATGGGCGTGTTTTTGTGTTGCGGCTTGAAGACGGAGATATTTTGCATGAGGAAGTTGAGGCGTTTGCCCGGGAAAAATCAATTAACGCGGCGGCGTTGATTGTGGTCGGGGGAGTGGATGCCGGAAGTAAACTGATCGTCGGTCCCCGGGAGGGGCGAAGCAAGATTATTTCTCCAATGGAACATATTTTGGACAAAGTCCATGAGGCATCGGGTGCGGGAACCATTTTTCCTGATAAAGATAATCTTCCCCGGTTGCATATGCATCTCGCATGCGGCCGGGAGGAATCTACAAAAACCGGCTGTGTCCGAAGAGGTGTTAAAGTCTGGCATGTGTTAGAGGCTATATTATTTGAGTTAGTGGACACCACCGCAACACGTATCTTAGATGATAAGGTAGGGTTTGAATTGCTGGAACCTTAAAAAATGAGTCTAAAACCCTCATTCGACCTCGACTACAGTATTCTTCGGAAAGCATTGGGTGGTCAGTTGACTGCGATGGAAGACTCTGGATACTTCAGTCAAGACCAATAAACTGTTGTTTGTCACCGATTTATAAGATAAGAGAATTCTCTTTACTTCAATTCAGAGATGGATTCAATTACTTCGTGGATGTTTTTCAAGGCCTCATCCAGGGTTCTCCCCTTGGAATTGCAGTCAGGCAGGCCTGGACACTCCACCATAAAGTGGTCTTCTTCTTCATTTCTTTCTACGAAAATAGGGAACCTAAATTCGTGTTGCTTGGTTGGCTTTTCTATTGTCATCGTACAAGATTAATGGATTTCATAAATAAAAATTTCACCTATTTTGTGCTAACTCATGGGGGTTACTTACGTTTCTTTAGAATATACGTCTGTAGGTGTTAAATAATCTATATTACACTCAAAATCAAAAGTGTAAGTAATCAGGTGGGATAGCACAAAAATTTCACATATTTATTACTGTTTTATATAATATTCTATCTATGGCAGATATGGCAGAAGATTCAGGTTCCGCAGGTCCGAGTTCAGTGAAAATACGTATCTTCCTGAAGCCAGATAAGCAGAGATTGACTATATTCCTTATGTTCACGTTAATGTATTCTCTGTTGTTTGTTTTTGTTCCATTAATCATGTTAGGTGAATTCATCCGATATCTGCCTTTCTTTATCCTTTCAGTGCTACTGGCGTATCCTGTAGCCTGCATATTCACACTGGAAAAGAACACAGATAATCTGGTGTTTCTGCTGCTTCTTGTATTATTGCCTGCGTTACTCTATTATGTGGCGGCTCCCACAGCAGAGTTATGTAAAGAATATCTAAGAAACAAGAGTTTAGGCAATACTCCTTCAGGATTCTATTTCATACCCAAATTCACTGATATCTTTTATCATCTTATTGCAATATCTATTCTGTCTTTTTATCTGACTCCTTGGCTGATGAAGAAACTAAAATCTAAAAACAAGATAATCAATATCTTGCAGGCGTCGGTTTTAGGATTCAGTTTGACAATAGTGTTGTTTTCGCTTTGGAGCATGGTTTTATCCTTTATCAGTTCTTTTATGTGAATAAGTCTTTTTTTTTATATTGTTTTGGGATTCAGCACCGTTAACACATATTCGTTATCAATGTATTCTCCTGCTGCCTTCATTAGGTCTTCTTTGGTGATTGCTTTGATATGTTTTTCTTTCTCTCTGAAATCGAACGGGATGTTAAATAGCTCTGAGTAAAACATTAGCATGGCCCGTTCAGTAATCTTTTCCAAGACATCGTCGTATTTTGAGATCATAAGTTTCTTTGTTCCATTAAATTCTTTTGGATTTACCTTATTTTTCTTCAGGTCTTCAAAGATTTTAAGTATCACCTCCTTTGCTTCATCCATTCTTTTAGGGTCGAAGCCGTCAACATGAGAGATAAACATCCCCTCATCCCCTGTCGGATAGAAAAAATTTCCAACAGAGTAGCCTATCCCCCTCTTCTCTCTTAGCTCATTAAACATTCTCGAGGAAAGGCCTTCAGACATTATTGAGGAAAGCATCTCTAATCCGAAGTAGTCATCCCCCCTAAACCCCGGCACCTTGTGTCCTATATGCATGTAGCTTTGAGTTATATCCGAGCGGGTTTCTGTTTTCATGTAGGCTTTATTTTGTATGTCTATTTTATCTGTCTTCGGAGTATCTCCTCTCTTAAGTGTGCCGAAGGTGCATTCAATCATCTCTTTAAGTTTTTTGTAGTTGAATTTGCCGCACACGGAAATTATCATATTATTTGGCACATAATACTGTTTCTTGAAGTCTTCAAGGGCTTTTTTTGATACATTACTCATTGAATCCACGGTTCCTTCAATCTTTTTCTCAAGGGGTGTATCCGAGAAAAGGGTTGGGATAAACATGCCGAGTAAGGCATATTTTGAAGGGGAGTTGATGTAGTTTTCTATCTCTGTTAATATGACCTGTCGCTCTAACTCGAACTCGTCTTCGTGATAGTCTATGTTTGTTGCAGCCTCAAAAAGGATTTTAACTGCTTTCTCCAGCTCAGCATGCGGTGTCTTAGCATAGAATGCAGTATATTTCCAGGAAGTGCATGCGTTCACAACTGAGCCAGAATACTCTAAGTCTTCTATTATCTCTCTTGCAGTCCGGTGCTCATTTGATTTAAAGAGCAGGTGTTCGTTGAAATGCGATCCGCCGTTTAATTCCGTGTTTTCATTAACTGACCCTACCTTGACGCCGATGAATAACGCAGCCTTCTTCGTATTCGGCCTATCCTCTGTAAGCAGTGTTAACCCGTTTCCATATTCTTCCCTATTTAGTCCATCCATTTTTTATCTTCTACCCTGTTCCTAATTCTGATCTCTATGGGATTTGAAGTCATAATATCCTATTAGTGATTTCGTCTCTAATCTAAATGAGGTAGTACTAGATTAATATAAAACTCTTTTATGAGTTTAATCTAATAAATACTGTAAAATGACTAAGGTAGCTGTGATCGGTATTGGGCGGATGGGTAAAGGCATTATCTGGGAGGCTGTTTCGGAGGGTTTGGATGTTGTGGCAGCCGTGGACTCACCGAATAATCCCTTATCCGGTAAAGATGCAGGCATCGTATCCGGCGTAGAAGAATTAGGTGTTAAGGTTTCGTCTGCACAGGATCTTGAAGGTATATTAGATAAAGCCAAGCCTGATGTCGTTATAGATTTCACTAACGCTGAGGCTTGTTTTCGTAACTTTAAATCGGTCTGCAGTAAAGGAATTAATCTCGTTGTGGGGACAACGGGTTTCACCGACGTGCAGTTAGAGGAGATGAAAAAAGAAGCGAATAGATCTGGTGTAGGTGCGGTGATTTCACCTAATATGAGTGTGGGTGTGAATGTTTTCTGGGAGATTGTGAAAGAAGCAACCCCCCTATTGGAGGGCTATGACATAGAGATCATAGAAAAACATCATAGATTCAAGAAGGATTCACCGTCTGGGACCGCTCTTAAGACTGCGGAAGTAATCGCGGATGCGAGAGGCCAGAATCTCTCTGATATGGCAATCTTCGGAAGAAAAGGAGTATCTGAACGGAAGCCTGAGGAGATTGGAATACATGCGGTGCGATCTGGAGATATTGTCGGAGACCATACAGTCTTATATGGCACCTTAGGGGAGCGAATTGAGATAACTCACATAGCTCATTCAAGAACTGCTTTCATAAAGGGCGTAATAAAAGCAATCAAATACATTAAAGGCAAAAAAGGGGTGTATGGGATGAATGACGTTCTTGGGCTTTAATTTTGTTTGATCTTAGTACCATCCATACATCTTCTTTTCCTTTGGTTTCTGGTTTCCCCACTCTATAACCTCAAGGCCTTTGGTTATGATGCTTGGGTTTTTGCGGTTCCTTGATTTCTCTATTAGTGTTAATGGATTCGTGGAGACTGCGGCCTTTGCTTCGGAGTCGGTCATTCCAAGTATTCTTCCAACACAGATAAGGTCTCTGGGCGATCTTAGACCCCATTTGTCTTCTGCTGAGGAAGTAAGAATCATTAAGGCGCCGTATTTTCTTGCAAGGATTATGTTCTGATGCATTCTCCCCATAATCTGGGCTCTTAACATACCGTATCTATCAAGAATATCTTTTAGATTGAATTCTATGCCGACTCCACGTTCCTGCATGAGTTTGGTCATTACTTTATCCAGCCCGGAGTTCTTCTGTTTCATGAAGTCTCTTTCAGCTGATTTTTCCGGGCAGCAAAGGATATCAATTTCCCATGATTCAGTGGCCATCCTTTTTATCTCATCGCTTCCGCTGTTCACCATGATAAGGTCTGCAGATTCTAATGCCTTCCGGGAATCTGTTTTCAACTCTCTTGAGGAATCTGGGTTTAATTCGGCACCTACACAGATATCCACACAGGTTTTAATGGACGCAATCTTCTCAGTTATCTTTTTAATGTCTCCACATCCCGTGGTAACACACATTCCATTCCATCCAAGGTGTTCTGCAAGCTGTATTTTGTCTTCGAGATTATCTGAAGAAACATGCAGGTCATAATAGGCTGGCATATAAATATCTTTTTCTTTTAAAGTATAATACATTAATGTGTGTTAATTGTCAATCACATATTATCAATCACATATTTATATTATCTAAAAAAATGCACATTGGCGTGATTCCAGACGGAAACAGGCGATTTATGAAGAAAAACGGCATCTTCAGCCTTGAAGACTCCTATGGTATGGGTATAACTAAATTCCATCAGTTTATGGAATGGTGTATTGAATTAGGTGTTAATGAGGTTACTCTGTATGCGTTATCTATTGAGAATATAAAAAACCGGAATCATGTGGAGGTAAGTACTCTGCTTAGTCTTTTCTCTGATCATGCTTTAAAGTCTTTGAATGATGAAAGGATACATAAAAACAGGGTGCGGATAAATTTCTGCGGCGACCGAGAGTTCATATCAGGAATCAAGAATCCTATGGGTGTAAGGATTGTTGATAACCTCGAAAGGCTTGAAGACAGTACGAGGGAGTATGAAAACATCGATTTGAATATAGCGCTTGCATACGGTGGCAGGCAGGAGATATTGAATGCAGTCAGAGAAGTTGTAAAATCTGGTTCAGAGCTTTCAGAAGAGAACATCCAAAAACATTTATGGGTTAAGAGCTATCCTGAGATAATATTAAGGACGGCGGAGTCGCGGCTTAGTAATTTTTTGTTATGGCAGTCTGCGTATTCTGAAATATATTTTATTGATAAATTGTGGCAGGAGCTAAAAAAAGAGGACCTTATACGCGTTCTTGGAGATTATCAGAGTAAAGAGAGGCGATTTGGTAAGTAATACTGCTTTGTTTTGCCCATTTTTTTTTTATTTTATTGGGCGTGTTTGGATTTATTAATCTACGATTAAATTTATAGGTGTGTTTAAAGTGACAGATAATCAAAAAATTGGTGGTAAAGGGTTTGGTGAAAAAATTTTGCAGCATATCGAAGAGCCTTTGATGGCGTTGTCGTTGGCCACTTTTTTTGTTGTTATTATTGGTGTGAGCTTTGCTTCAAGTTATCTGAACTATATCGCCATTATTTTAGCTCTATTAGGCGTTCTTTCAGTATATTTTATCTATCTTTCCTTTAAGGAAAATAAGAAAAATTATGGGTTCGCAATTATTCCTTTGCTGATATCTGCAACAGCTTTGTCTTTATGGACTGCATCTAAGCTAAGTGGTTTTGCTTTAAGGGACTATATTGTTATTGCGCTGATTTTTTCCATATTTTTGTTATCTGTTACACTCTACACTCACAGATTATTAAAATTGAGGGTTGCACTGATATCTGCAATATTTTTATGTACCCTACTTTTGCATCTTGCACCTGCAGGCTCAGTTGAAGGGGTTACTTGGAGTGGACGGTATTTGTCTGCATTGGATCCGTACTATTATTACCGGCATGCTGATTATATCGTGGAAACCGGTCACGTTCCTGATCACGAAACCTTGGTGTATCCCACTGATCCGCCTGATTTTTCCAACAGCAGATTTATGGTTTCTGTGTTGATGGGTGCCATGTCATCTATTTTAGTGAGTTTTGGGTTCACCGTCTATGATGTGGCAATGATCTATCCGGGCGTATTTGCAGCCTTCTCGGTTTTATTAATCTATCTATTAGTCAGGGATTTGTTCGCTGATATGGAGCCATATAATTATGCTGCAGCGATCCTTGCTGCGTTTATGTTGATGCTTAATCCTGCGTTTGCCATAAAGGCTATAGCAACCAACTGTGAGGATGATGCTCTTGGAATGTTTCTGATTATTTCATCGTTTCTATTGTTTACATTATCCTTCAGGAGAAAAAGTTACCTGTTTTCATTGCTTTCAGGTTTTTCGTTTCTGATGTTGAATCTGTCCTGGAATGGCTACGTTTATGCCATAACGGTTTTTGGTGTTTTCGCAGTCTTTTATGCATTCATTAGTTTCCTAAATAACAGAAACTGTACTGAGCACATACCTTTTTTTATAATACCTGTTTTAATTAGTTTTCTGTATCCTCTGATATTGCATCCTCGAGGCGGTCTGCCTGTGTTTACTCTGCCTGGTAAGTTGCTGCTTATATCTATTTCAGCTCCGATAGCTGTATCATTTATCCTGGAGTTGGTTAGAAGCCTTAGGTCTGGGAAACTTAAGGTAGATGGTAGCAGGATAGAGGATCGGGTTGAATGTTTCATTCAGGATAATATACGTACTGTATCTGCAGTGGTCATAGTTTTTGGTCTGTTTTTTTCTCTGGCTGTGATGGGGCCTTCAGATATGATTGATTTTATACTAAGCAACATACAGGGAGCCAAGGTCAGTGAGATTATTGGAATGACTACGGCAGAGCAGGCGGCGTTATGTCGGGGCTTTAATATATTTGATGCCGGATCATATTCGCCTTGCCTTAATACTCTGATGGCTTCATTTGGAATCGCATCTATTATCGGTCTTTTCATGATCCCTACTTTACTGTATTTTGCAGTAAAAAAGCATAGTATGGGTTCTGTTTTTGTTCTCGCATGGAGTCTTCCCATGATCTGGGGTGTTATTAATAAATCACAGTATCAGTTCACTGCAAGCGTTCCCCTGGTTGTTTTAGCTGCATCCTTTGGATTGGTTATCACTATGAAAAAGAAGGATTTTGAAGGTCTTAGAGTGATTCCGTTAACGCTTCTTCTTGCCACTCCTATCTTCTTTTATTTTTTGCAGGGTGGAATGCCTTTATTTGAACCCTTTGGCGGTATGGCGGTCATGTATCGGGGTATGCCGGGAGACATTGTCTACTGGGATCCGACCCTAAGCTGGATTGGAACCCAGCCTGAGGATTCAGTAATCTTGACTTGGTGGGATTATGGTCACTGGATATCGGCTATTTCACAGAGGACAAGCATAGCAGACAACACTAAGGCAAGGCGTTTTGTTGTGCAGGATCTGGCGAAGTTTCATGTTCTTATTGAGAATGAGTCAGAGGCATTGGATATAGCTGAAAAATATGGTGCTACCCATGTTGTCATAGATTATACGATGATAGGGAAAAGCGGGGCGCCTCACTTTATTGCTACATCTAATCTGACTGCACCCTATGATGACCCTAGTCGTGAGGGAGAACACATGGGTTATGGACAATGCAAGTTTTCACCCTCAAACAGTAAGCTATCTGTAGAATATGTCTCTGATGGACAAGGCGGTTTCAATAAAAAGAGAACGATTGTTTTCAGTTGTAATATTGCCGGAGACTACAGGGAATATATTGGTTCAATCATATTCGAGATCATAAATGATTTAGACATTGAGGTGAAGGTTAATCCACTAATAAAGCGGGCTGATGGGAGTCTTGCCTTAGGCAGGGCAATATCTTGGGAATCCTGGACTCAGGAGCATAAGGCTTCGATTTTGGGTATCCACTCTCCGATGATGCTATTAAGTAATGCAGTAGCTTACAAGGAAAATAAAGGGAATTATATTAATTTTCCGACATATAATACCCTTGTGTATGTGCCTGAGAAATTTAATAAATACATGATGACGTCTCTATATCTTGGAGATTTTATGGACGAATACAAACAACTGGGGCTGTGTGATCCTATGGTGCAGAAGCTTGAAAACTTTGAGCTGATGGATGGATTCAGAGGTACGCCGAATGAATTCAACAGCGGAACTGATGTTTCATACCTTGGCTATGTGAGGGCATATAAAATCAATTATCCTTCCAATGTATCTGGAGTAGATTCTGTGAATTCAACTGCGTTTTTCAGCGGAGACTGACGAAAAAATAATTATTAATGTCAGGAGTATAAAAACTATGAGGGTATATGTTTCTAAGCTCTCCTCTTTTTTATTCTCTATCAGATTTAGGGTTGTGCTAGCATTTGATGTGATGTTTTCTACATGAGTCTCTACATAGTCTTCGGTGAGGTTAAGTTTAGGCGTAGTCTCATTATTAGTTTTATTATAGCTTATTGTAATATTCTGGGGATATGTTTTATTTGATGTATTAATGGTGGCGGCAGGCTTTAATATAGACCCCATCGTGAACACATAAAGGTTTTGGTCATCTGATCCGAACACTATCTCCAGGTTTCCGTCGCCGTCTAGGTCTGCTATTGCAGGTGATGAACGAATGGATCCGTTGGTTTTATAGTGCCACCACCCCTGTCCTGTGGAATCTAACACATATAATAGTGAATCATCTGATCCGAACACTATCTCCAGGTTTCCGTCGCCGTCTAGGTCTGCTATTGCAGGTGATGAATGAATTTTGCCGTTTGTCGTGTATCTCTTTATCAGCTTACCTGTGCTGTTAATCAGGTAAAGGCTTCGGTCATTTGATCCGACTATTATTTCTTTTTTTCCGTCGCCGTCTAGGTCTGCTATTGCAGGTGATGACTGAATTTTTTCTCTTGTTTGATAGCTCCAGGACTCAGATAGCATAGATCTGATTTCGTCGCCTGACACATATCCGGTATACTTGAGGCAGTAGATTCGTCCATCATTTGAGCAGGTGATTATGTCTGCGGTACCATCTCGGTCTACGTCTGCTACTGCTGGTGTGGATGTTACATCACTGTTTGTTTGATATGTCCATATCCTTAATGTTTTGTAGTTTATTGCGTAGAGATTATTGTTACCTGATCCGATCAGAATTTCAGGGATGCCATCAGAGTCTATGTCTGCTATTGTTGGGGAGGATTCTATTGGCTCATTGATTGAGTACATCCATAGTTTATTGCCTGAATTCTTTAGGATATAGATTCGGTTGTCTTCTGATCCGAAGATTATTTCTTTTTTTCCGTTGTTGTTTATGTCTCCTATTGCCGGAGATGAACTTATTTTTCCGTGTGTTTCATAGCACCAGAGTTCTTTTCCTGT
>JAUWTD010000067.1 GCA_030609775.1 Candidatus Altarchaeota archaeon | reverse complement strand
TGTTTTTCTCAACTAAGAGAACAGATAAACCCGACTCCTTCAATTGGTTAGCGCACTCTAATCCGGCAGGTCCGGCGCCGACGATGACAACATCATATCTATTCTCCATATTATTAGTTTAAGGTAATACAGATAAAAAAAAATTGTATGAATCCCTTTTTTAATGTTTATACTTTATCCTCTTTCTTGGATTTCTTTACTGAAGGAAACAGTGCAGGGTCTTCGTGAGGCAGGTATGTTGCCACGCTGCATTCTTTCTCGAAGCCGGGGGTGTTTAAGATATCGTGGTATATTGTTTTCTGTGCTATTTCTTCGGCTTCTTTCTTTTTTTCTTCATCTATCAGAACCATAAACGCGCCTTTCATTGAGCCGTTTCCAATGAATTCGAATCGATCAGGGGATATATCGGGGAGCAGGCCTATTGTCACCGCCTTCCCTATGTCAAGGTAGTGTCCGAATCCGCCTGCAACATATATTCTCTCAACATCCATTATATTGGAATCAGAATATATCTGATCCATAATCTTTATTCCGGAATAGATAGATGCCTTAGATTGTATTATGTTTCTTATATCGGTTTCAGTTAATACGATATCCATCCCGGTTAGGGTTTCGTCGCCGTATACTATAACAAACTCTGCTCCGGCAATTCCGTTCCGCACTCGCTCAGAGGGGGTACCAGAGAATTTGCCTCCGGAATCTATCAGACCTGAGATATAGAGTTCTGCTGTGAGCTCTATGAGACCTGAACCGCAGACTCCTGCAGGTTTGCCGTTCTTTATTGTTGAATACACTACCTCATCGTCTTCTATCAGGGCTCGCTCTATAGCTCCTTCAGTAGCATTCATACCGCAGCCAATGCCTCCTCCTTCAAATGCATGCCCGGCAAAAGTAGAGCAAGCAATAAGCTTCTCTTTGTTACCTACAACAATTCCTCCACCTGTGCCTATGTCAACTATCATTGAAGGTTTCTCTATTTGGTGTATGCCGCTTGTAAGGATGTCTGCTACGATATCCCCTCCAACATAACCTGAGATACAGGGTAGAACATAGAGGCTTCCTTCGCATTTTAGACGCAGTTTCGCAGCATCCTCTACGTGAGGTAGCCTGAATTCTGCAAGCTCTGCGTTATCTAGGATAATCTGCGGATCATCATCTAAGAGAAAATAGGTCATAGCAGTGCCCCCGGAGGCTACGATAGAGGTTACATTAAGATAGTTTCTGCCAGCTATCAAAAGATCTATGACATCATTTACTGTGCCGACTATCTGGCGGTTAAGGGTTTCGATGCCGCTTCGCTGAGCATATTTCATCCGTGTGAGGATGTCGCTGCCGTAATCGATTTGTTTGTTGTATTCGGACGCATAGCCTGCAATAATCTTTGCTTTCGTATCTACAAGGTAGGCTGCAACAGTTGTGGTTCCGATGTCTACTGCTATGCCAACATCTAGGCTAGATAATTCCTCAGCCCATATACTGGATGCATCCTCTATGACCTGGTGTATGCCCAGCCGGCTCTCAGAGGGTATTTCAACAACGAGATCGGTGACAGGATAGGTCTGGCAGGCAAGATATAAGCCATCTGAGAGTTCTCCTTGGGACCGTACCTCTCCTTCTACAACAATTATTTTGCATTTCCCGCACGTACCTTTTCCGCCGCATGCTGAAAACAAGGGTATGCTCACCTCTGCTGCTGCATCCAGTATGGTTTTGCCGCTGCTGATTTTAGCCTTCACGCCGTCAGGTCGAAACTCTATTATGTACTCCATTTTTTTGTGAATTCAATGAACCATTGTAGGTCTTTTTTAGTGTTTATGTTTTTAAATGATAAGGCGTTAAGTTCTTTTATTGGTATTCGGATCATATTCATCTTATCTATCACATCAGATATTTTCCCTTTTCCCTCTAAGTCAGTTAAGATTTCAAGAATTTTTTCTCTGTGGTAGAAAGCGTGGAGTGGTTCAGGTAAGCCGTCCTCGTTTACTGGGACTACCCCATCCCCGGC
This sequence comes from Candidatus Altarchaeota archaeon, assembly GCA_030609775.1. GTDB lineage: Archaea > Altiarchaeota > Altiarchaeia > IMC4 > QMZM01 > JAUWTD01. The sequence goes on along the minus strand of JAUWTD010000067.1, from coordinate 4,202 downwards.
CAGGTTAGATGCAAGAAAACATATGTTTTCCTTATCTAAAAGAGGCATATCGCATCCGGTAACGAAAATGTATTCTGCATTAGATGATTTAGCTCCCGCATATATTCCGCCAAGGGGGCCTACCCCTAAATCCTCTGTTACAACACAGGGATATTTATCCAACTCAACTTCGAGGCCTATGCAACATACTATGTAGACCCTCTCAAATATTTGTTTGAGTGTATTGTAGCCGTAGCTGAATAAGGGTCTGTTCCCTATGAGAGTAAATGGTTTGTCTTTTATTCTTCTGCTCTTGCCCAAGAGCATCAAGGCATCAGTGGATGAAACATCAGTGGATGAAACATCAGTGGATGAAACATCAGGGGAGGGCATCATTTTGTTATAAGATTTGTCGTGAATGCGAAAATAAGAGAGCATGTAAGCCCAACAAATAAGGGATCAATGGATGCTGCATCCATTAAGGGATAAAACCGCCATAATACGGCTGCAAGTGACCCTGAGACTATAGATAAGAAGGCTGCAGACTGCGTAAGCCGGAGATAGAATAAGGTGTAGAGGGTTGGGATTAGCATACCTGAAATCCATACAGTCAAAAGAAAGATTAACGCAGGTATGATCTCTTGGAAGTATAATGCAAGATACAGGCTTGCAGCCCCAAGGAGTATGACCATGAGCCTGCTGAATAATACAATTATGCGTCCTTCTTTTTTTATAATCGGCCTGAAGACATCATATGATAAGCTGCTGGCTCCGGAGTGAAGGAATGAATCTGCTGTGCTCATCACAGCAGACAGAATGCCTAGGAGGAACACCGCCTGCAGGATTGGAGGAAGCACGGTTGCCCCTAAGATAAAGAATGCCTTATCAGGGTCGTAGGGTTCGTATTGGACGGATGTCAGACCTGAGAATACGACGATTAAGTCAATGAAGAACCAGATTATAAGAGAATAGATTAATGCTTTTCTTACATTGATCCAGGGTGCTGATGCAAAGATTCGTTGGTAGAGCGGCGCCGAAACCACTGGAAAAGAGAACAATAGAATAAACCAGACAATGATTTCCTGGGTGCCCATGAAAGCAAACGGGTCAAGGAATCCATCTGGCAGGGATTCTATTGTAGTAACTATCGGAGATGCCCCCTCTTCAAGACCCGCTGGGATTAGGTAGGGTACTATTATCAACAGTGAAATCAGCATCAAGGCAAACTGCAGTAGGTCGGATACGACAACAGACCGCATACCTCCGATGAGTGTATATAAAACGATTATAATGCAGACAACTATCATGGACTGCAGGAAAGTCAGGGGAGTCATCATCTCAAGTATTCTGCCGCCTGCAATAATTGATTCAGGAACAAGACATAGCACCGCAAGCAAAAGGGAGGCAACTGAAGCAACGCCTTTGCCATAGAATCCTCCAAGGAAATCAGGTAACGTGAAGGATTCACTGCATTTTATCCGGGGGATAAGCCATATGAGGAAAATATTTCCAAGATAAAACGGCACAATAAACCATATCACCCCTAAGCCTATCTGGTTTGTTATGCTCACCGCACCTATCACAGCCGATGCTCCGTAGAACGTGGAGACAATGGTTGCCACAAGCAAAGGAAAGGTTATCTGTTGGTCTGCCAGGATGAATGATCTCTCATTCCCTGCCCGGCCCATAAAGACTCCGATCAGAAGCAGCAAGGTGAAATATGTTACTATTAGAAGGGTATAATCCATTGTCTTTATTCTAGAATAACGTCTGTGGTTTAATAAATAAGTAGACTCACCCTAGAAAACTCCGTCCTTGTTTCTATTTCTATGTTATTTGTATGATTTATACCAGCGTTCGTATTCTTTGTGGTTTTTGAAGCAGTGTAGGATGTATGTTTTGTCTTCTTTGAGATGGTAGATCAGTCTTGCTTGTTTGGTCACATTTTCCACGTGATAGGGTATACCGTGTTTCATGCACCTCTGCGGGGGCATACACTGTATTTTTTCTAAGTGTTTGAAAAACACATTCTTCAGGTCCTGTGGCATACTCTCAAGCTCTTTTTTAGCGGAATCTAAGAAAATAAGTTCCATGTTCACTGCCTTAGGCTCTTTTTTATCTCATCAAAGCTATGGATTTTAATTTTCCCTGCCTCTATTTCCTGCATCTCGAATTCCACTGCCTTATGCACCAATTGTAGCTCCTCTTCCTCAAGCATTCTCTCATAGGCCATCAACGCCTGCCGGATGACCTCGGTCTGGTTTCCTGCATAACCTTTTTCGATTATCTTCTTTATGGTTGCCTCATAGGGCACTCCAAGATTAATGTTCATACATAATAAATGTATATTGTAGTATATAAATAATGCACATTAAAGAGGCATTAACTGTTGGCTATCATTAAAAATGTAGTATGATTTAATAGATAAGTGGATTCATTTTAGGGATCTCTGTCTTGGCCTCTTTTAAGTAGGAGTTTAGTTTCTTCCATAAAATGATCTCGGAGAGGAGTCGTATAGGTAGAATTAAAAGCAAAGAGAACGCCGGCACAATAAAAAATGTCGTACAGCAGAGTATTACTGCAAGCAGCCATAGGATAAAGTCGGTAATTAACCAGAGTATATGGAATAATATAACGCTCCAGGGATTTTTTATGGATAGGTTTATTGATTTCTTGATTGCATCAACTAAACCCTTATCGGTGAGAACTAATTCAACGCGCACGAAGGTTAAGGATAAGGCAAGGATGATGTTTATCAATAACAAAACAAATCCCAGTAGAATCGATAATGCACTTGTAAACATAATGCGTGCATAAGTTGATAAAAAAGCAGAAGCTGGCTGCATTAGGTTACGGCCGTTGTCTATTATGTGGCTGGTGTGGGCAGTATCCTGGATAATGAAGGCAGATAAAACAATTGCAGGTATTATGTTGACTGCAGTTAATGCGGTTTGCAGCACAACAAGTCTTATAGTGTTGAGCTGCTGTGCTTTGAGGTGTGTTCTCCAGGCAGATATCTTTTTTTTGGATATGATCTCTTCAAGAGGTTTGATAACGCAAAGAACCACAATGGTGGTGACTAATGCCATAACCCAGGTAACCAATGCATCTGCAGGTAAATGCTGCATTAGAGCGCAGGTCAGATTAGATTCAAAAGAGGACATAGTGTCGCCGTATGAGGGAGTGCATTCCACTCCAAGAGAAGAGAATAAGGAAGCTGTAGACAAAAGGGGGATAGGGGATAATGCTTTGACAATTAAGCTCAGAAAAAACAATAAAAGGAAGGCGGTTAAGACTTTTTTGTGGTTTTCTTTGTAGAGCACGTAGGCTGACTCTATGGAATCAAGTACATCAGACATATAACATAATGGTTATGATGAAATAAATAAAATAGAATTCGGCAAGTGTGCAACAAAGTATAGCCCATTAGATGTTGGCCTTAATTGCTAAAACATTATATATGTCTCACACTGCAACTTCTCGGCTTGACCTTTTGTTTTGGTGCATCTTCAGAGATTTGAATGCTATTTTTTTCTCTTAAAAAAAAGTCTTGACTATTTTTTTTTGTTTGCGTCTTCCCCTTAAACGTTAGGAATCTTAAGTAATTTATAGTATTGATGTAGAAATGGATTTAGGTGTTGTCGGGATTAATTCAAGGGCTGTTGCAGCCAGCGCAAAAAGGCTTGGGTTCACTGTTCACTTAGTGGACTATTTTAGGGACTTAGACGTTGAAGCAGATTTCTGTTATCCTATGCAAAAGAACCCCTATAAGCCCGATCTGGGAGTAGGTTACTCACCAGATGGCATGGTGGAGTATGCTGTAGAAAAACTTGCAGGAATAGTTGATGGATTGGTTGTGACCTCTGATATCGGATGTAGCCCGGATCTTGTCAGGAGGCTTGAAAAAGATTTCCACCTCCTCGGGAACAACTCAAAAGAAGTGGCTAGGGCAAAAGATTGGGGTAGGATAGAAAAAATCCTTAGGCGATGTGATATAAAATGTCCGAAAACAAAGGTTGCCGGATCCGTAAGTGAGTTAAATAAATCTGTCTTAGAGATGGGTTTCCCTGTTGTGGTGAAACCCTTGATAGAATGTGTAGGTATTGCACCTGCATTAATTGAAGACCTGCAAAAACTGGAATCATGGAATGAAATAAATGGAATGAGTTTAGGTGGCAAGGTGTTAGTGCAGGAATTCATTCAAGGTGAAGCTGTAAGCTCAT
>JAUWTD010000040.1 GCA_030609775.1 Candidatus Altarchaeota archaeon | reverse complement strand
TAGATGACGCAATTAAAAAAGCTGCGCGAGAAATAGAGAAAAGAAAGATCGCAACCAAAGAAGTTGCTCCATTAATCGGGATCGGGGCGATAAAATACCATATACTAAAGACGACTCCACAAAAACAAATAAGCTTCAGGTGGGAGGATGCCCTGAGTTTTGAGGGAGAATCAGCCCCATATATACAGTATGCTCATGCGAGATGCTGCAGCATACTCAATAAGTCAGATATAAACGTATATGACCTCAGATTAGAGGATCCTATAGATAATCTGGTGGATTGTGAAGAAAAACTCATCCTCAAGATCGCACGATTCCCTGAGATTGTTAAATCAGCAGGATTAGAGTTAAAACCAAATATCATCACAACCTATCTCTATGAACTATCTTCATTATTCAGCAGATTCTATAAGGAATGCCCGGTCTTATCATCGGAAAAAGAGATATCAAATAGGCGAATCCTGCTTGTTTACGCTATAAGACAGGTGTTAAAAAATGGTCTGCTCCTCTTAGGGATCGAAGCCCCTGAGAAGATGTGATCAAAGAATAGACTGCTCCCCTAACAGAGAGTCAAGATTTATATGGGTGTCATTTATAGTAATTGTGTAATGATTTTCTTTTATAAGAGCCTTTATATCAAAAAACATCGGCTTCTTTTTAGGGAATTTTACGGCGAGGTATGATCGGGCATTTGATATCTCAGCGAATTTACTTAGATTCAATATAGCCTTCTTTAGATACAACCTATCTTTGCGCGTGGTCTTACATTCAATCGCTATTATCTGGCTATATCTTACACCGATTATATCAGGTACAGGATGACCTACTGATCCGCTGCCCGCAGACCTTACAGCCGCCCAGCCACGCACCCAGAATTCCTTTACTATGTCTCTTTCAAAGTTGGCACCCTTCTGATAATTAGTCATTTTTTTATTTTTCTCTAAGTCTATAATTAAATTCAGTTCGATAAATTAAACACAAGAAAATTTTTTGCATAACAAAAAAATTTTGTGCCGTAGGATAAAATTATGCTTTATCCTACAGTAAAAAAATAACATAGAATGAAAACCCGCAAGAAAATTGTCTTAGGAGTCTGTGGCAGTGTTGCTGCAATAGAGGCTCCGAAGGTTGCGCGTGAACTCATCAGGGGAGGGTTTAATGTAGAGTGCGTGATGACAAAAGCAGCAAAAGAGATAATCCACCCGAATGTCCTAGAGTGGGCTTCAGGTAATAAAGTAGTGACAAGACTCACCGGCGCAGTTGAACATGTGAGATTATGTGGTGTGGACGGGGAAGCTGCATTAATGCTCATTTATCCCGCAACCGCAAATACAATATCTAAGATTGCCTGCGGAATCGACGACTCCCCGGTCTCAACCTTTGCGGCAACTGCTATTGGTTCAGGGATTCCATTGATTGTTGCGCCTGCAATGCATATATCCATGTATAAAAATCCATTTGTTGAATCCAACATAAAAAGACTAAAAGAAAATGATATAAGAGTAATCAATCCCCGGATTGAAGAAAACAAAGCCAAGGTCGAGAGAATTGATTATGTGATCGAAGCGGTCTTAAAATGGATTTGAAACTTAAAGAGGGTAGATTCCTGACAAAGCTTGCAAGAAACGAAATCGAAACCCATTTCGGAGAAAAAGAACTAGATATACCTGAGGATATGAAGGAGGTTGTATCAAGGAAGATGGGTGTTTTTGTGAAGCTAAACAGGTATCCGAATAATGCACTGCGCGGATCTGCAGGATACACCGAAGGCATCATGTGTCTCGAAATTGCATTAAAGGAGGTTTCGTTATCTGCTGCGACCAAGGACCACAGGTTTCATCCGCTGAGGAAGAGTGAATTAAAAACCACTGTTATAGAAATTTCGCTTCTATCCGAACCTGAACTGATTAAGGTAGATGACCCAGGGGATTACATAAATCAGATCACAATAGGTGTTGATGGCATAATTGTAGAGAAGGATTCAATGAAGGGTGTGCTTCTGCCCCAGACAGCGGTTGAATCCAGATGGAATTCAAAACAGTTTCTTTCTTATGCATCAATGGCTACGAGATTAGGTCCGGATGTCTGGCTTGATCCGGATGCAAAGGTCTACAGGTTCAGAGCCCAGGTCTTTGTTGAACAAGAACCTAGAGGGAAAATAATTAAAAAGCTGAGCAGTGGGGGAAGATAATATGGATTATTACAGGGAACTTTTCGATCTCATTGAAAAACAACATGAGTGGAGAAGCAAGTGCATTAACATGATCGCCTCAGAAAACATCACGTCTCCTGCAGTAAGATATGCTATTGTCTCCGATTTCGGGCATAGGTACGCTGAAGGTCTGCTTGGGGGGAGAGATAATGGATTACAGTTATTCAACAGGTTTTATCAGGGCACACGATTCTTTGATCGGGTTGAGGCCTTAACGATGAAATTAGCCGAAGATCTCTTTTGTGCAGAACATGCAAATGTTGTCCCAACATCAGGAACAATCGCAAACCTTGCAGTCTACAACGCCCTCTCAGAGAACGGAGATGGCATCTCAGGATTAAGCGTGCAAGCAGGAGGACACATAAGCCACACCCACATCAGCTGCGCAGGTGTCGTCGGCTTACGAGACATATCTTATGCATTTGACAAAGATGAGATGAACATAGACGTTGATGAATCAAAAAAGATCCTGTTAAAGGAGAAGCCGAAGATCATAATGTTAGGTGCAAGCCTTTTCTTGTTCCCCCATCCTGTAGGGGAAATGAGGGAAATAGCAGACGAAATCGATGCCAGTTTAATCTATGATGGAGCCCACGTTCTAGGGCTCATAGCAGGAAAAAAATTCCAGGAACCACTAAAGGAAGGTGCTGACGCAATAACCGGATCAACCCATAAGTCGCTTCCTGGTCCCCAGGGAGGAATTATTCTCTGCAATAAAAACATCGCCCACAGGATAGATAACTCAGCTTTCCCAGGTCTAATGAGCAACCATCACCTACATCATGTCGCAGGGTTGCTGGTTGCCTTAGCTGAGATGCAAGAATTCGGGCAAGAATATGCAAAACAGATCACCAAGAACGCTAAAACCCTTGCCCAGAGCATGTATGAATCAGGGTTTAACGTCCTATGCGAACATAAGGGATTTACCCAATCCCACCAGGTTGTTGTAGATGTAAGCTCTATCGGCAAAGGAAATGAAATTGCAAACAACTGCGAGGAATCTAACATAATAATCAACAAGAATCTTCTCCCAGGGGATAGTTTAAAGGACACAGATAATCCTTCCGGGATCAGATTAGGTGTTCAGGAACTCACCCACCTTGGAATGAAGGAATCTGAAATGAAAGCTGTTTCAGGATTCTTTAAGAGGGTAGCAATAGATAAGGAGAATCCCAAAAAAGTTAGAGAGGATGTTTCAGAGTTTATGAAAGACTACAACAAAGTCCACTACTGTTTCGAGTCCAAACTTCCGGTTTAGCCAACCATTATGCTGCATTGCTCTTTTCTTTTCTGATCCAGTATCTTATTGCATTCCCGCTGACTTAATGTCACCACAGCATAACAGAAATGTTTTTCATCCATATCCTGTATACGCTCACAGAGAAAGGGTATTTCTGTTTTTTTTGCAACATTTCCATAACATGTGTCTTTGAAGGTTTGATTTTGTATCCGGTCACAGAATAGGGGATCACCTCTTGCCTCTGCAATCTTTTGATAACAGAAGTCCTGATCGCTTTGATTCTTCATCATATAGCATACTGAGGTGTCATCTCCTGATGCCGCAACACATGAATCCCTTATTTTCTTATCCTGGATTCCCTTACAGAGTGTAGAATCCCATAGATCCACTGCTATGCTAAGATAGCAGGAATCTAACTCAACAGGATCAACTATCATTGCACATATAGATGAATTCTTTCTTGTATATGCTATTTTATGATAGCAACTGCTTCTTTTATTTAGGTCATTGATATGTTCACATAAAGTAGGATCCTTTCTTTGGATACCTATTCGGGCGTAGCATAAGTCTCTTACACTTTGATTCAGTATTTTATCACATAAGGTTGAATTCATGCTAGAATATGCAATCGTTATATAACAGGAGTCATGGATATCTTCCTCAATTATATTCATACAAAGAGTAGGATCTCTGCTATTTATTGCAGAATAATAGTAGTCTTTGTCTGATTGAATGCACCCAGATAAAAGAACCAGCAAGATGATTGCTATCAGCCACCCTTTCATAGCAGATATTAGGTAAACAATAATAATAAGAATCAAATATGTTTATTATTTAGGATTTGATTCCATATATTAAACAGGTGGAGGGTATGCGTATATTTATTCTTATATTATTCAGTCTCTTGCTTTGCGGTTGTATCCAGGAGAATAGAGAGGTATGTAATGCACCCTATGTATCTATAGGAGATGCATGCTGTTTAGACACTGACAGCGATGGAGTCTGCGATATCCAAAAAACCACAACCACAACAACCACAACAACCTCAACCACCACCACCTCAACCTCAACCTCAACCACCTCAACTACTTCCACATCTCTTGTGGGCCCCCGATCCCAGTTTACTAAAGAAGTAGTCACCAGCCCTTGGGCTTCAATCCATCCCATGATAGACGGGATCAAATCAGAGGGTGAATGGGGTGATGCAAAAGTAATTAACTTGTCTGAAATCGATCGATTACACATAAAAAACAATAATGATCATCTGTTCTTCCTCTATGAGGTCTGGGATAAAAACAAATTTTATATTGATTCTGCCATCTATCTTGACCCGGATAGCAATGGATTATATAACTATGCATACGTTGACCGCAGAGTGTTTCTTGTACTCCCCCTTTTCAAGGGTTTTGAAGCCGAGCCTGTTTCATATTGCAGAAACCCGCTCTATGGAACACCTCAAACAAACTGCGGATTAGCCTACGAACATATCATCAAAGGCAGCAGGATTATGAGCAGTGGATCATCCACCTCAGTTGTCTCCGAGGTAGCAGTTCCACTCAACAGGGGATGTTTTGCTAACTCAGGCGAATCAGTTTTTTTCTGGATACACTACGGTCACCCGAACCCGACATGTTATCCCGAAGTCTTACAGTGCTACCAAGAGCATATGTTTGCTGAACTAAGACTATCTATGTCATGATATCACCATACCGATATAGTTACATATGGATATATCACTAAGTCAGGATATCACCATACAGATATAATTATATAGAGACATATCACTAAGTCAAGATATCACCATATCATCATAGCGACATATTATCATCCCAACATACATAAACAGATATCGTCTTAGATGCTAAACCGCCTTCGAACCCACAGCATAATCAGATAACAAAAGCACACCTAATAAACCAATTATAAGTGACCCAAAAAGCCAGACAAGATTACCTGCATCACCCACTATCCCAGCAGAACCACTCACTACAACCCACATCATAAGAACTGTAAGCAATATACTGAAACTACCCGAAACTAATGAAAGAAGGGGTGTTTCTATCCTAAATTTCTTTTTAAAAAATAGGGCCCCTGAAAAGAAAACTATTGCGGTCGTTAATGCAAAAACAGTTAATGTACCCAATACAAAAGCTGCTATCATCAGAATAGCGATAAGACAACCAGCCCCACCTAAAGCAATTTTTGTAAAACAACCCTCAGGCATAGAAAACAGAGCAGTAGCTATAATCGATAAAATTGAGGCCAATGCTATTGTTATGACTATGGCCCAAGGATCATTGGCAAGCACACCCAACCCCACACGAACAAGAATATCAAGAGAGATGACACCAACAAAAGCTAAAACAGAAGATAAGATACCTGCAATTAAAAAAACTGTAACCACCACATGACATAGAAACTTGCTACTTCTTCCAATCCCTTTCTTTGTTATCTTAATGCCTTTTTGACCCACTGATGCCGCCAAATCCAAGCCCTTCATTAAATCCACCCCTATACCTTTAGTTCCACCTGCAACAAATCACCGTCTTTGATACCGTGCTTCTCCCGCAGACCATGCTCGCAAACAACCTCTAATTCACTGAGGTGATGAGTGCGTTTAGGTATAATAATAAAACAGTCTTCTGTCCAGCCACTACTTGAAAGGATGGCTGAAACATATTTAAGGGATCCAAAGGATCTGCCGCCCTTACTAAAACCCTTAACCTCCCCGACAACGTATTTTTCAAGGAAGGGAAACGGCCTCAAAGGCTTAATGTTTAAAGTACCAAAAAACGGCTCAAATCCAAGACCCTCCCTAAGACTCTTAGAGTATTCCTTCACATAATAGGCACCCTCACCGAAACCCTGAACCACCCTACCCTTAATTAATATAGGTGTGCCTATTTCATCAAAAAAAGTCTTCAGATTCAGGTACACCCCATCCAAAACATCCAAACCCTTCCGGGTCAATGAAATAAACTGACCGCGCCCACCACGCGATCGTTCAATAAAACCTCCAAGCTCCAAGTCACTTAAGTAACGGGAGGCAGTCTGCTGCGAAACACCCAGACACTCACCCAACTCAGAAGAAGAAATAAGCAATCTCCCAGACCTATGCTTCATACGCTTGCTGAGCTCATAGAGCACAAGAAAACTTCGATGCATTATAGTTCGAGATCAAGGGCCTGCGCAAGCTCCTCATACCTATTCCGGATAGTAACCTCGGTTACGCCAACTAGTTTACCTGCAATACCCTTTTGTGTCTGCCTATCATCAGTGATCTTTCCTGCAAGATAAATAGCTGCAGCAGCAACACCAGTCGGACCCTTCCCTGAGATGATGCCTTTTTTTGATGCTATCTCAAGTATCTCAACCGCCTTTGCCTCAGTCCTACCCGAGAGACCAAGCTCTGATGCAAAACGCGGAACATAATCGATAGGAGTGGCAACAGGCATCTTCACCTCAAGACGACGGCAGACAAACCTATAGCTTCTACCAATATCCTTTCTTTTGACTCCTGAAACACCCTCCAACTCTTCTAAGGTCTTAGGGAGACGATGTCTCCGAGAGATCAGATAGATTATTGCTGCGACAACACACTCAATCGAACGCCCGCGAACAAGACCCTTAGCAACAGCACGGCGATACCACATCGCACACTCTTCTTTTATATTATTTGGAATATTGAGGCATGCACACATTCTGTCAAGTTCAGGTAGAGCAATGGACAGATTACGTTGAATGGAATCAGACATCCTAGAACGACGCTGCCACTTCCTAAGCCTATACAGTTGGGCTTTCCTCTCCGGCTGAATCGCTCCGCCGCGGATATCCCGATCATACCGGTCAATCTCGGTTGTTAAACCTTTATTGAGTTTCGCATACCTGACAAGACCACCAGTCCTGGAACGTTTACTCTTCTGGTCTTCATCAAACGCCCTCCATTCAGGACCAAAATCAAACATCTTATCCTCAAGAACAAAACCACAATCCCGGCAAATAATCTCACCGTGGGCATAATCTGTACGTAAATTAAGACTCTTACAGTGTGGACAAAGCACATTAGGCCCGCCTGCAGGTTCTCCCCCCTCTACAGAATCCTCAAATTCAATCATGTTAGATACAATAGTTTTCCAATTAAAATGTCAGGATTCACACCGCCCTTGAATAACCTTACAACAACACCGGGCTCATCCACCTTACCAATGACATCAAAGACTTTGCCAACACGCTTACCGTTAAAAGAAACAAATCGGCCGTAAAGCCGTCTTGCTGATCCAAGATTAATAGAGCATTCCAAATCAGGAGGCGATACAACTGCCATATCTCCAACACATGAAGTTATTTTACCTAGTTTCAAGATAGTAGCACCTAGATATATTAGAGGATATAAACTAAATATAATTAAGAATTCACAATATAAATAACGGGAAGATACAAAATAGCGAAATGAAAATGGAACTAATCAGGCAACTATGCAACGCGCATGGAATCTCAGGATATGAGAGTGATGTAACAAAAATCATGGAAAAAGAACTCAAGAAAACCTGCGTTAAAGTCGAAACAGACAACCTGGGGAACCTAATAGCAACGAAAGGTAAAGGCAAGAAAAAAATAATGATTGCCGCCCACATGGACGAAATCGGGTTAATGATAAAACATATAGACGACCAGGGATTCCTCAGCTTCATCAAGATAGGGGGCATAGACAACCGAGCCCTTATGAACCAGAGAGTCCACATAAAAACAAAGAAAACAACCATTACAGGAATAATAGGATCAAAGCCTCCGCACCTCCAGAAATCCAAAGAAAAAGATAAGGTTATAGAACACGATGAGATGTTTATTGACATAGGCGCAAAAAACAAAAAAGAAGCAGAAAAGAGAGTAGAGATAGGTGATCCAGTAATATTTGAGCCAAACTATGGGCAGCTGTCAAAGGAAACATATTATGGAAAGGCAATAGACAACAGGTTGGGGTGCTACATAATGCTAAAGGTGATGGAAAATCTATCCGATAAAATCAACCTGACAGTATATGCGGTAGGCACAACGCAAGAGGAAGTGGGGTTAAAGGGCGCAAGGGTCTGTGCATTCAGACTAAACCCGGAATATGCGTTCGCAGTAGACACAACAATAGCAGGAGACACACCACAGATAAAGAAAACAGAATCCAGCCTGGAAATAGGGAAAGGACCTGCGATAACTATAACAGAAGCATCAGGCAGAGGAGTAGTTACACACCCAAGGATCAGAGAACTATTAACGAAAACTGCAAAGGAAAACAAGATACCCTACCAGATGGATGTGATTGAAGGAGGAATGACTGACGGGGCAATAATCTATCTTACACGGGAGGGCATACCAACAGGTGTGTTATCAGTGCCGTGCAGATACATCCACGGAGCTACAGGGGTCTTTGACATAAGAGACGTAAACGATACAATAAAACTACTCACAAAATCAATTGAAAAAATAAGCGAGAGTATTTAACAATTAAATCAAATATACTGAAGAACTTTTTTAAATAAATGAATTAAGAATAGAGGTTTAAACAATGTATCCAACAGGACCAGCCGCATACGATAGGGCAATTACAGTATTCAGTCCAGACGGCAGACTCTTTCAAGTAGAGTATGCAAGAGAAGCCGTGAAAAGGGGAACAACAGCCTGCGGAATAACATACGACAAAGGAGTGCTGCTAGCGGTAGACAAGAGCATAAGCTCAAAACTAATCGTTCCAAGATCAATCGAGAAGATATTCCAGGTAGATGAACACATAGGCATTGCAACCTCCGGCCTTGTTGCAGATGCAAGGAGGCTTATAGAGGATGCGAGAATGAAGGCGCAAAGAAACAAGCTATCCTACAATGAACCCATAAGCATCTATGCATTGACAAGAGACATATGCAATACAAAACAAGCATACACACAATATGGCGGAGCAAGACCATTCGGAACAGCACTGTTGATCGCAGGAGTAAACGATCAACCATACATATATGAAACAGACCCCTCCGGAGCATTCACAGAGTATACCGCAACTGCAATAGGAACAGGGAAAACAGACGTAGAGAAATTATTCGAAAAAGAATATAGACCAGATATGAAGAAAAAAGAGGCAATAGAACTGGTGATCAAGGGGCTTGCAAGCGTATCCGAGGGAGAATTGAAAAAAGAACAACTGGAAATAATAACAATAGACTCCAAAAACAGCTACAAAGAGATGAAAAAAGAATCAATAGCGAAATATCTCAGCGAGCCTGCAAAAGAAAAAAAATCATCTAAATAATCGCGTGAAGGGTTACTGAATCTTCAAACCCAAAAAAAAAATGGTTAGTTTAGACAATGCTGTTATTGCAAGATTGAAGACACATGGAGAAATTTTTGAAATCTATGTTGATCCGGATCTTGCCCTTAAGTACAAGGAGGGTAGCGAGGTTAATATAGAAGATATTCTTGCAGTTGAAACAGTGTTTAAGGATGCGAGCGCAGGAGAAAAAGCGTCAGAGCACACAATCAAAAAAATATTTGAGACAACAGATATAAAGGCTATCACAGAAAAGATACTGACAAAAGGAGAAGTACATCTGACAGCAGAACAGAAAAGAAAAAAAATAGAGGAAAAGAAGAAACAGATAATAACAATAATTGCAAGGAATGCATTAAACCCTCAAACAGGAAATCCTCATCCGCCGAATAGGATAGAAAAAGCAATGGATGAAGCGAGGGTGACCATAAACATGAATAAAAGCGTACGGGAACAAGTTGATGTTGTGTTAAAGGCAATAAAACCTTTGATTCCGATAAGATTTTCGACCATAAGCTTTGCCATAAAAATACCTTCAGAGTACTCAGGAAACTGTTACAGCATCCTGAAGGGGTTTGGAGAGATTAAAAAAGAAGAATGGGACAAAAACGGAGATCTGATGTGTTTAGTGGAGACACCTGCAGGATTACAGGATGAATTCCACAGCAAACTCAACGGATTAACGCACGGCGAAGTCCAGATAAAGATCATTAAAACAACCTAAAAAAAGATTTTTTCTATTTTAGTTTGGGAAAAAAGAAATAAGGAATAGGTGTAGATATGTTACATATTAAGGACAGGGATCTAGTGATTCCAGGTCAATTGATAGGGGAAAATGTCAGACATGATATGAACTGCTTCCGTGAAGGAGATAACGTCTACTCATCAATCCATGGAATGGTGAGGGCAGATGAAAACATGGTGAAGGTCATACCCTCAACAGGAGAATATATTCCAAAGGAAGGAGACCTCATCATCGGAGTAGTTGCAGAGGTTATGATGAGCTGGTGGCTAGTTGATATAAACTCACCCTACATGTGCTCAATGCGTGGAGAAGAAATGACAAGGGAGCCATTAAATAATGACTTAAACAAATACTTCAAAACAGGGGATACCATAAGCGCGAAGGTCTCCAGGGTAGATGAAGTGAACTCCTGCCAACTCTCAAGACCATGGAAACTGGAAGATGGTCTCACCATAAATGTGAATCCAAAAAGGATTCCGAGGGTAGTAGGGAGAAAAAAATCAATGCTTAACATAATAAAAGAGAAAACCGGGAGCAAAATCGTTGTAGGACAAAATGGATGGATATGGATTAAAGGCAATAAAACAGAACTTGCAATCGAAAAAATAAAGAAGGTTGAAAGAGAAGCCCAGACACAGGGTTTGACTGACCGGATTACGGAGATGTTAGAAAAAAGAAACAGGTAAGATAAAATGGCAGAAAAAGACATGGAACTCATCAAAGACGGTAAAAGACTTGATGGAAGAGGATTTAATGAATTAAGAGATATAAAAATTGAGGTTGGCGTACTAAATAGAGCAATAGGCTCAGCATATGTTGAATGGGGCAGAAACAAGGTCATGGCAGCAGTCTACGGCCCACGTGAAATGCACCCGAAATTTCTAAGAGACCCGACAAAAGCAGTACTTCGATGCATATATAACATGGCGCCCTTCTCTGTTGAGGATAGGAAGAGACCTGGACCAGACAGAAGATCTGTTGAGATATCCAAGATAAGCTCAGAAGCATTAAGCCACGTAGTTATGCTAGAACGTTACCCTAACTCAGCAATAGATGTCTATGTTGAGATACTTCAAGCCGATGCAGGAACAAGATGCGTCGGATTAACTGCTGCATCAGTCGCTCTTGCAGATGCAGGGATACCTATGAAGGATATGGTTGCATCATGCGCTTCAGGTAAAGTGAACGGTGAAATAGTTCTTGACCTGATGAAGGAAGAAGACAATTATGGAGACTGCGACCTGCCGCTTGCAGTAATACCACGCAGGAAAGAAGTGGTTTTATTGCAGATGGACGGCAAGCTTACGCAGGATGAATTCAAGAAAGCCTACGAAGTTGCCATAGACGGCTCAATGCAGGTATATGAAATACAGAAGAATGCACTGCTCAAAAGCGTAAATGAAGTCAAGATAGGGGAATAAAAAAAAATGAATATTGAAGCTTACCTAAGGAAGGATTACATAACCAACCTAATTAAGGAAGGGAAGAGACTAGACAACAGAAAACTTGATGAGTACAGGAAAATAGAGATACAGAAAGGTTATGTAGGGGAAAAAGCCAGCGGATCAGCGTTTGTGAAACTAGGGGATACCAAGGTACTTGCAGGAATAAGCATGAATGTGGGAACACCCTACCCTGACTCGCCTGCATCAGGGATTATGACAGTTAACACCGAATTCAGACCTATGGCCTCCCCCCACTTCGAAACAGGTCCACCCGGGGAAAAAGCAGTAGAGCTTGCCCGTGTAGTCGACAGAGGAATCAGGGAATCAGGATCGATAGACACAGGTAAACTATTTATTGAAGACGGAAAGGTCTGGATTGTATTCATCGACATCCACATGATAGACGACGGCGGAAACCTTATGGATGCCGCAGGCATAGCAGCCATATCAGCATTACTTGACACAAAACTCCCGAAATATGAAGACAATCAGGTAATAAGAGGCGAATTCGTAGGAAAGCTTCCGATGACTGGCACACCAGTACCGTGCACAAGTGTGAAAGTGGGGGACACTATGTTATCTGATCCAGCTACAGACGAAGAATATGCCATGGATTCAAGGCTTACGGTGACCACGACTACAGCAGATATGATGAATGCAATGCAAAAAGGAGGCAAAGGATCCTTCACAGATGAGAACGTGATGCAAGCAGTTGACCTATCCTTCAAACACGGCAAAGAGATAAGGAAACTGGTTGAGAAATAAATTAACCTTGTCTCTCCCATTTCTTTAAATCCAAAACCTTGGAGAGGGTGCTTCCCTCTTTTATCTCTTTTCTTATCCTATTCTCTCTTTCAAAGATATCAAGCGCCCTATTAGCTACTTCAACAGAGTCTTCTTTAGGTATCACAACAACCCCGTCCATATCCCCTACAATAAAGTCTCCGGGTTTAACAGACACATTACCGCAGGTTACCGGCACATTAATCTCGCCAAACCCTTTAGGTTCCCCGGCAACCGGCCCCACTTCACGCGCAAAAACAGGGAACCCCATTTCCCGGATATCCGTAATGTCGCGGACTACTCCATCTATTACAACAGCGGCAATGCCTTTGAGTTTGCAGCTCTGTGATGCGAGCTCACCCCATACCGCCTTCCCCCGGCCGCATGCATCAACAACAAGAATGTCGCCTTTCTTTGCAACATCAATAGCCTCAACAGATTTAGCCCAGTCTCCCGGATAGGTTCTTACAGTAACTGCTCTGCCAGCTACCCGGCCATTGCAGGATAATGCCTTAATACCCTCCATACCCCCCAAACGGTGCATTGCATCAGCTATGTTGGCTGTTGAAACCTTCCGGAGGATCTTTAATGGATCAGCATATTTTTTGTATAATTTAGTTTCCACCGGTTTACCTGACCCCATAACCTCCTTGATCAACCGGGTGGCTTTTTCGGCATCCGCAGCCTTAGTTATCGCCCCGCCAACAATTACTACGGAGGCGCCTGCATCAACTGCAAGAGACGCAGACTCTGAGTTTATGCCGCCTGCTATTGCAAGAGAAACCTTAACGGACTTAGATAGTTTCCGCAGTTCCTTGATGGGATCAATGCCATGCATTTGCTGGTCTATGCCAACATGAACACATATATAGTCTACTCCAATACCTTCAAGCACTCTAGCCCTATCCAACATGTCCGGCACATTCATCAAATCAACCATGATCTCGCAGCCATAGTTTCTTGCTGCCTTAACCGCATCCTGGATCGTTGAATCATCCGCCACACCCAACAAAACCACAACATCTGCTCCCGCCTTTGCTGCGGCCTCGACTTCGTATCTTCCCGTGTCCATGACCTTCATGTCTGCAACAATCTTGTGTTTAGGGAATCGGTTCCTTATTTTTCGGACGGCGTTGAGGCCTTCTGATTTTATCAGGGGAGTGCCT
>JAUWTD010000055.1 GCA_030609775.1 Candidatus Altarchaeota archaeon | reverse complement strand
ATATTTTCTCATGAATCAGGGATTCATACAGATGGGGTTATAAAAAATCCTATGAATTATGAACCTTTCCCTCCAAAAGAGGTTGGGTTAAAGAGAAGGATATTGGCAGGCAAACATTCTGGTTCACATACAGTAAGACACATCTTTAGTAAAATGGATATTAATTTGACTGATAAAGAGTCCAGAGACATACTTAAAAGGGTTCGCATAGCTGCGGAGAATATGAAAAAATCTCTTTCAGATGATGAATTGATTGATATTTATCAGAGATATGTAGATGAATCCATGCCAACATAATCTGATGAATTCATTCATTTTTTTAGGAATATATGCTATATTTCATCAATAAATATATTAATATTTATATAACTATTCAATAATAGTTATATATATTAAAGAATTATATAAAACAAGGTGAATTGAATGAAAGAATACGACAAAAAACAGGCAATATTGTTTGCAATAATTTTTGCCTTACTGCTGATATCCCCAAACATATCAGCAGAAGAGGAAGGACCAAATGTGGAAAGCAATATATCGGCAATAGATACTGTATGGACACTGATCGCAGCGTTTATGGTGTTTCTTATGCAGGCAGGATTTGCTCTTCTTGAAGCAGGATTCACAAGAGCAAAGAATGCAGGAAACATCATGATGAAAAACATGATGGATTTTTCAATAGGATCTATTGCATATTTTATTGCAGGATTCGGCATAATGTTTGGCGCAGGAACAGCGTTCTTTGGAACCGAATACCTTATGATGGACGGAGTCTTAAACACGACAATGTGGGGCACCATACCAACATACGCATTCTGGATATTCCAGGCAGTATTCGCAGCAACCGCAGCAACCATAGTCTCAGGCGCAATGGCTGAACGAACCAAGTTCATAGGATACCTCATCTACAGCTTCTTTATATCCTTATTGATATACCCGATGGTCGGACACTGGATATGGGGCGGAGGATGGCTGACGACAGGAGAGGTTATATCTTTTTTAGCAGATAACCCGATAATAGATTTCGCAGGATCCACAGTAGTCCACTCAGTCGGAGGATGGGCAGCACTTGCAGGAGCAATCGTAATCGGACCAAGGATCGGCAGATACGGAAAAGACAGACAAGTGAATGCGATACCAGGACACAGCATAACCTTTGCAATACTTGGAGTCTTTTTACTCTGGTTCGGATGGTTTGGCTTCAACGCAGGAAGCACTGTTGCAGGAACAAACCTGGATATTGCAACAATTGCAGTAACCACAAACCTTGCAGCAGCAGCCGGAGCCATAATGGCGATGACATTAACATGGATCAAGTTCGGAAAACCTGATGTCGGCATGACAGGCAACGGAATCATTGCAGGATTGGTTGCAATAACTGCACCATGCGATGTTGTAAGCCCAGTTAGCGCAATAATGATCGGCGCGATTGCAGGCGCATTAGTTGTATACTCTGTTGCGTTCTTTGACAGACTCCGGATAGACGACCCGGTGGGAGCAATATCCGCTCACGGCGTATGCGGCGCATTCGGTACATTAAGCGCCGGACTATTCGCAGAAGCAGCATATTCTGGCGGAGTCAACGGATTATTTTTCGGCGGAGGCATAACACAGCTGTTAGCCCAGTTAATTGGTGTTGTTTCAGTATTCGTCTTTGTGTTTACCGCAGCATTTATACTGTTTAAAGTAATAGATATGACAGTTGGATTGAGGGTTTCACCAGAAGAAGAACTAGAGGGCCTGGATCTTGGAGAACATGGAATGACAGCATACCCAGACTTTGAACATGTGTATAACCCAATACGGAGGTAAAAAAAATGAAGAAGATTGAGGCAATAATCAGATCAGAAAAACTTGATGAAATAAGAAAAGCATTAGGTGACATAGGGATTAACGGAATAACCATAAGTGAAGTGAAAGGACACGGCAAACAAAAGGGAATCACACAACAGTGGCGGGGAACAACATACAAGGTTGACCTGCCGCCGAAGGTGAGAATAGAGACAGTCGTAAAAACAAAGGAGGTTGACAAGGTTGTTACTACAATCGTTGAAGCAGCCAGAACAGACAACATCGGCGATGGAAAAATCTTTGTGATTCCAGTAGATGAAGCAATACAAGTGAGAACAGGAGAGACAGGGGAAGATGTGCTTTGAACAGTGAGAACAGAAGATACAGGGGAAGATGTGCTTTGAACATTTTCCTCTTTTTTTATTTTATTTTTAACGAATTCTTTATTCTTATTTAACAAAATTAAATAATTATACAATAATATAGATTATGAGGTTGGAAGATGACAAATATAGATGATGCCAAGGAAAAGGTTTTAGAAGAAGTAAAACAAAAGGATGTGAAGTTCATTAAACTGCAGTTTACAGACATATCAGGTATGGTTAAAAGTGTTGCAATACCTGTAGAGCAGCTTGAAGAATCCATGGATAAGGGAACATGGTTTGACGGGTCCTCAATCGGAGGATTTGCAAGAATCTGTGAAAGCGACATGTACCTTAAACCAGACCCAACAACGTTTGCGGTTCTGCCATGGAGACCAAAGGAAAACGCAACAGCAAGAATTATCGCAGACGTACACAGCCCGGATGGAAAACCATTCGAAGGCGACCCAAGATACATACTTAAACGAGCAGTAGAGGAGGCAGAAAAAGAAGGGCTCACATACAATACAGGACCTGAATTGGAGTTCTTCCTCTTCAAGGCAAACGAATCCATGATCACCCCAGTACCCCACGATGTCGCAGGATACTTTGATTTCTCTCCGATGGATCTGGCCTCAGATGTCCGAAGAGATGTGATCTTCGCACTTGAGAAATTAGGGATGCATGTGGAGATGAGTCACCATGAGGTAGCCCCGGGACAACATGAAATAGATTTCAGGTACGGACAAGCATTAACGACAGCAGACAACGCAGTCACATTCAGATACACAGTAAAGGCTATCGCAAGCGAACACGACCTATATGCAACCTTCATGCCTAAACCAATATTCGGTCAAAATGGTAATGGAATGCACGTACACCAGAGCCTATTCAACAAAGAAGGAGTAAACATATTCTTTGATTCCGAAGACGAATACAAGCTCTCTGAAACCGCCCGCAGCTACATTGCAGGCCAGCTAGAACATGTCAGGGCAATGTCGGCCATACTTGCACCCACCGTGAACTCATATAAGAGGCTGGTTCCAGGATACGAAGCCCCGGTCTACATATGCTGGGGACAGAAAAACAGGTCAGCATTAATAAGAGTCCCGCGATACTCCAAGGGCAGGGAACAATCCACCAGAGCAGAGCTAAGATGCCCCGACCCAAGTTGCAACCCATATCTTGCATTCGCAGTAATGCTCAGAGCAGGGCTTGAAGGAGTCAAAAAGAAATTAACGCCGCCAGAGCCAGTAGAGGAAGACGTCTACGGTTTCAACGACGAAAAATTAGCTAAATTAGGCATAAAAACCCTACCAACCTCACTTGGTGAAGCCATATGTGAATTAGGAAAAGACAAGCTGATGAAGGAAACATTAGGCAAACACACATATGAACGATACCTGGAGGCAAAAAAGGCCGAATGGAGTGAATACTCAATCCAGGTGACCGGATGGGAGTTGGAACGCTACCTGGAGATGCTTTAAACGGGTTTACCACCCGTCTTCTCCAACCAATGGAACAAACATGCAGCCTCCAAGCTTTTTCTCTTTAAATTCTTTTCCATCCTTCCTAATATAGATAAGCTCCTGCAGCCTCCTATCTCCTACAGGAATAAGAAGCTTACCACCCTCACCTAGCTGCTCAAGGAGAGGCGCCGGAATCTTCGGTGCGCCGGCTGTTACAATAATCCGGTCATATGGAGCCTCATCTGCATAACCCTGTGTTCCTTCACCAACTATTACAGAGACATTGGAGTAACTGAGTTCTTCAAGGATTTTTTTTGCACTCTGCGCAAGCTCCGGGATCCGCTCAACAGTATAGATTCTGCCATCTCCAACGAGCTCTGAGAGAACAGCTGCCTGATACCCGCTTCCTGAACCAATCTCCAATATCTTATGCCCTGGCTTAACGTCTAAGTATTCGGTCATCAATGCAACCATGTGCGGAGCACTTATAGTCTGATCGAAACCTATGCGCAAAGGAGAATCAACATAGGCACTATAACGCAGCGCTTCAGGGATAAACATATGCCGTGGAACCTTCAGCATGGCAGAAATAACCTCTTTTTTACCTAGGTAACCCGAAGAAACCAACCTGTCTACCAGCTTCTTTCTTTCTTGTTTAGTGTCATTTAAATCCATGATTTTATTAATTATAGAGGAGGAACCCAAATAATATAAAAAAAGTGAAACTTGTTCCAGGAGAAAAAATTTCGGCGATCACCCGGGTTCTGGAGGAACCAGAGAAGGCAGAAATAGATGATAGAGTGCTTATCGTTGCAAAGATAAGCAACGGAGAAAAAACTGTTAACCTCGTCGCCTGGGATACGGAGGCTGCAAAATGGAACCTGAAGAAAAACGATATTATAGAAATAATTGATGGAGTATGCCCAAAAACACACAAAAAAACACATCAACCCCCTACAATAGAGATCATCGCAGATACAACAGTAAAAAAAGTAGATATGGTATTCCCCTCGATTAATGAATGTATGAGAAAGAATTTTTTAGAGAATATACTAGATTATGAATACGTGATAGCTGAAGGATTCATAGTCCAGGTACATAGTACTGCTGCATACTTCTGCAACAAATGCAATAAATTCAGTGATAGAATGTGTGAATGCGGCAGTTTCCCCAAACCGATATTCAAGATAGAGGGGATGTTTTCAGATGGAACACAGACACTTGAGTTTACAACCGTATCAGAAAGAATCGCAGAATACCTAAGCTACCATAAAAAAACCGATGCCTCTAACATAAAACCATATGAACTGATGAATAAAGCCTACAAAATCATAGGATACATACGAAACCAGAAACTCTACATCGAGGAGGTGCTTGCATGAATGTCCTCTACATGTCTGCAAAAGATCTTGCAGAGTCAAAATACCAAAGAAAGGGCAAATGGAATACACTTGAAACAAAATATGGTACAGGGAGTACTTTATCCTTCTGTGGGAAACTTAAATCCACGCAAGAAACAAGATACGGGCCAAGGTTTACAATAGAGGATCCAGACAGACTCACCCTAACAGTTGGAAGATTTAATGAGAACGTAAAAGAAGACGCCAAAGAAATCATGAACAAATTCAAAGAAAAAAAAGATATACATCTTCTATTATACGCTAACCCCTATATGAAAGAAAAACGACTCTACATGAACGTAAACCAGGATAATGGAGTAATAGAGGTAAGCAAGGAAACATACGAAAGATTCCATGAACTCAGAGAGACTGTAAAAGAATACCTCCTCAACAAGAAAACCCAAGCCAAAGAAAAAATATCCGAAGACGAGAAAACCCAAACCAAAGAAAAAATATCCGAAGACGAGAAAACCCAACCCAAAGAAAAAATATCAGATGATAAAATCATAGAATCCATAAAAAACAGAGACAGAGGAGACGGCGTATCTCTGAAAGAGATCCCCGGATACCTTAAGGATCCTGATGAGATGTATGAAAGAATCGTTGACATCATGGAATCAGGCAGACTCTACGAACCTAAACCAGGATTATTTAAAGTAATTGAGTAAGTATTGGAACCAATAAAGCAAGTAAACCAAACACGATACAGAAGATGTAGAATCTTATTCTTTGAGCGAATTTAAGCAATAAATCAATTGACACATACCCTGAGATAAAAGCGGCAAGCATTCCAAACAATACCGCAGAATTAAGAAATATTGTTCCCGCAAATAACTCAAAGAATAAAATCCCAAGCGTCGCAGGAATAGACATAAGAAAGGAGAGTCTTAACGCATTCTCCTGTTTAACTCCGATGAATAACAAAAAAGCAACAGTTGTCCCCGACCTTGAGATCCCTGGAAGAGGGGTGAATCCCTGCGCTACTCCAACAGAGGCCATTTCAAATACACTTAACTCATCAATCCCTCTGCTGCCAACAACCTTCTTTGAAAGATAGAGAATAATACCTGTCAAAACCAAAAAAAAACCTATTAACGCAGTCACAATGTCACCTTGCCATGCACTGAAACCCTCTTTTAGCAACAAATACACTGGAAGACCTACAAGCCCACTAAAAAAAGTAGACACAATAATGAACTGAACAAGCAAATCCTTGCGAAAATCAGGAAGCTTCAAAATAATATAGTATATATCCGACCTCATCCTAACAACCACTGCAAGAAGCGTCCCCAAATGCAAACATATTGCAAGAGAGAAGGCTTCCTGAGGATCCAAACCCAACAAATTAATCAACGCGATCATACTCTGCCCTGAACTACTTATAGGCAACCACTCCGTGACTCCTTGGATAATCCCTGCAAGAATATATGACAAAAAATCCATTGTTTTTATCGCTATAGTTCTATATTTATAACAGGTACCATAATAAGAATAAAAGCCTGTTTTTTAAATAAAAAATCCAATATCAATCATTCTTAATCACTCAAAGTAATGGGCCCGTAGCTCAGTCCGGTAGAGCACTCGGCTTTTAACCGAGGGGTCGCGGGTTCGAAACCCGTCGGGCCCGTATAATATAATAAAAAAAAAAATGATTTTAGAAGTTGGAAGGGTTTGTAGGAAAACCAGAGGCAAAGAAGCAGGAGAATACTGTGTAGTGGTTGATAAACCCGAAAAAGGTTGTGTCCTAATCGACGGCAAAGGAATCAAAAGAAAAAAAACAAACATACACCACATAGAACCTATTCCAGTTATCCTGAAAATAAAGAAGAACGCGAAAACAAACACCATCACCAAGGCCCTGGAAAAAGAGGGCCTCTAAACCCCTTCCAGAGGTTTGTTATGAAATCAACGGTTCTTGTGAAATCCGATGAGGAAACAGACCCAGGATACGGAATCAAACCTGATAAAAGACCGATAAAGGAATATATCCTGAAAGGGATCATAAACCTTGATAAACCCTCAGGCCCCACATCCCACCAGGTCGCAGCATGGGTTAAAGAAATACTGCACATAGAGAAAGCCGGACACTCCGGAACCCTTGACCCTAAAACCACAGGCGTTCTACCGATAGCATTAGCTGACTCAACCAAGATACTGAAAACACTGCTCCTCGCAGGCAAAGAATATGTAACATTAATGAGCCTGCACGGAGAGGTGAAAAACAGCCAACTTAAAAAAACCTTAAGCTATTTCCAAGGGAACATATACCAAAAACCCCCGCTGAAATCCGCCGTGAAACGCCAAATCCGAACCAAAAAAATTTATTCAATCAAGTTAATAGAACGAAAAGAGAACCTGGTTCTTTTCACAGTTGACTGCGAAGCAGGCACATACATCAGAAAACTCTGCCACGACATCGGCTTAATCTGCGGCACAGGAGCACACATGCAAAACCTTAGAAGGATACGGGTCGGACCATTCACTGAAGAAGACCTAGTCACATTACATGACCTCAAAGACGCCTACGAATTCTACTGCGAAAACGGAGAAGAAAAATATCTTAGAGAATGCATAAAACCCAGAGAACATGGTATAAGACACCTAAAAAAGATATGGCTTAAAGACACCGCAATCTCGGCAATATGCCATGGCGCAGACCTTAACGCACCCGGTATAAGTAAACTAGACCCTGGAATAGAAATAAATGAATTAGTCGCCTTAATGTCATTGAAAGACGAACTTGTCGCCGCCGGCAGAAGCCTGAAAACAAGCGAAGAAATCATGGAAACACAAAAAGGCAAAATAACCGACCTAGAAAGAGTGATAATGGCCCCGGACACATACCCTAGAAAATGGCGTAATCACCCAGATATTTAAAGCAAAAAAAGACAATATCTTTAACATGAGCAAAAAACAATATGATATACTTGCATGCCCCAAATGCAGAGGAGATTTAGAACACAAAGACGACGCCCTCATCTGCTATAAATGCAAACTAAAATACATGATAAAAAACGGCATACCCTTAATGGTTGTGGAGGAAGCCAAACCACTCGAATAAAATATATAAAAAAAACATACACATACATGCCGAGGTGGCGGAGTATGGATAAACGCGCGGGCCTGCTAAGCTCGTCTCCCCCTGGGAGACTTGGGTTCAAATCCCAGCCTCGGCGTCACACTCACATTCAAAAGAAAAAGAAAAGCTTGCTTAGGCAAGTTTTAATTAAAAACAAATAAACAAATTGGGCCCGTAGATCAGGCAGGTAGATCGTCCGCTTGGCGTGCGGGAGGCCTCGGGTTCAAATCCCGACGGGTCCATTATTCAAGCTTTAATAAAGCCTGAGCAAGGTGCGTTTTCTTTTTTTAGTGTGATGGGATAAAATATGACGTTGTTATTAACTGAACAGGAAATCAGGTCAGTAATTGATATAGGGGAGAGTATTAAGGTTATTGAATCTGCGTTCAAGGCATACGGTGAAGGCCGGGTGAACATGCCTCCGAAGGCATACTTGAGTTTATCTAACGGAGATTTTAGGGCTATGTATGGTGAAATCAAGGGAATAGATAGAGGAATAGACATATGTGGTATGAAGTGGGTGAATGTTCACCCTAAAAACCCTAAGCAGGGTCTTCCGACGGTTATGGCTAAGATTCTTTTAAATGATCCAACTAATGCATTGGAGTTAGCGGATATGGAAGGCACCCTCATCACCCAACTTAGAACCGGGGCGGCCGGGGCGGTTGCAGCAAAATACTTGTCGAGAGCCAACTCCCAAACCGCCGCATTCATAGGCTCAGGAGAACAGGCTAAAACCCAGTTGGAGGGTCTTTTAAAGGTTAGATCCATCAAAAAAGTAAGAGTATATGACATAGATGAGAGTAAAGCAGCTATCTTTTGTGAAGAGATGGTAAAAACACATAATATTGAGGTCACCCCAACTGACACGGTAACTGATGCAGTGAAGAACGCAGACATATTAACTACAGTAACCCCTTCACGTAAACCCTTAGTGTTTTTAGAGGATGTTTCAGAGGGAACCCATATAAACGCTATCGGAGCGGATGCTGCCGGTAAAGAGGAATTAGATCCATTGATCCTTAAAAAATCCAGGATCATAATAGATGACTGGGAGCAGGCCTCGCACAGCGGAGAAATAAATGTTCCCTTACAAAAAGGGATTATTTCAAAAAAAGATGTTTATGCCAACCTGGGGGAAGTGGTTTTAGGTGAAAAAGGCCGCATCAACGACAAAGAAATAACCGTCTTTGACTCCACTGGCTTGATCATACAAGATCTGGCCTTGGCATATCACGTATATAAAACATGTAAAGAAAAAGGATTAGGGCAGGAAAAAAAGTTCTTTACATTTAATCCAGTAAACAAAAGTATTTAATCCGAATAAATAAAAACAAACAAACAACAATGGGACCGTAGGGTAGCTTGGCCATCCTTCCAGCCCGGGGCGCTGGTAACCCGAGTTCGAATCTCGGCGGTCCCATTGCTACAAATTTTATCTGTGAAATACCTAATATAGTCATATAAAACGTGCCTCCGTGGCTCAGCCTGGCAGAGCGGCAGACTTGTAATCTGCATGTCGAGGGTTCAAATCCCTCCGGAGGCT
>JAUWTD010000042.1 GCA_030609775.1 Candidatus Altarchaeota archaeon | reverse complement strand
CTTTATCTTTTCAGGTATTTCTCCTTCTCCTTTCGCCGGCACAATCGGGGGCTGACCCATTTCATCAAAGATCTGTTGTCCGCGTTCTCCTATGACAAATTCTATAAACTCTAATCCCGCGTCTGGGTTCAGAGCATTCCTTGGAACAGATATTCCGTACACGATGGGTTTAGCTGTTTTTGTTTTGCCGTCGACGGTCTGCAGCCGAACCCGGCTATAGGTGTCTATGTGCGCTATGTCGCTTAAATCAATTCCCGAAGGTAAATCCACGAAACTTAGATTATGTTGGACTGCAACACTCCGGTACTCGAATGCGTAATCAATTCCGCCTTGCTCAAGGAAGGCTACAAGCTCCACAGATTTAGGCCGTATAGTGACTTTTCTTGTGTTAGGTCCCATGTCTTCAGGGGTATTTATCAGGAATTTACTGTTCTCTTCAATTACTGTGATTTTTGTCTGATCCAGGATAAGGTCATCAAAAATTCTTTCATCACTGTATAGTAATTCAGACAACTGCAATACCATAACCGCCCTATACCCGCATGGGTCTAGGTTAGGGTTAGAGAAGCCAAAGATTACATCATCTCTTCGCAGGATATCGTACCAGTTTTCTTCTGTTACCTCATCAGCATACAGGCTTTTCTGGGGGTTATACGCCAACACCATGTCATTTGTTGCAAACCTAACCGTCCAGTTTGCGTATTCGGGATACATCATGTCCCGGATGAGTGTGTAATCAGCGGATGCAATCACGTCAGCTTCTTTCCCCACATCAGTTATCTGCCTTACTGCTTTGACGCTGCCCATTGATTCACGCCGAATATCTACCCCGGGATGAGTTAACTCATATTCTTTCTCTATTTTTTCAAAGGGAATAGAAAGACTCCCTGCATGAAAGACGACAACTTTTGTTTCGGAAATGTTATCGGGGTTAGATATGCATCCACAGATTAATAGGGTTAATAGGATCCCTGCCATAATTTTTTTGTCCATTTTTGTATATTATCCACTAAAAAGCGTTATACCTATTTAAGCATAACGAAATAAAAGGCAGGTTAGTTGAATGTTTCAGTTTCTGCAACAGCTGTTTCAAGAGAAGATATAGCTTGTTTCACCTAAGTAGATCAATATTATGAGGTGATACTATGATGAAAACAAAAAAAGTTTTAGCAGTGGGAATTGTGGCTTTATTGATTTTTGGATTGATATTAGCTGCCAACGCAACAGTAGAGAAAACACACAAGAGAAACATGCATGATGCCCCTATGATAGAGGAACTGGATCTGCCTGAAGATGCGACACCTAAAGAGGTGAGAGACGCAATCTTAGAGAAGAGACTCAAGGAATTAGGCCTTACCGAGGACTCGACCATAAAAGAGCTAAAGGAGGCCAGGGAAGAGCGCATGCAAACCAGGTGGAAGGAAAAACTCGGTTTATCTGAAGACGCATCCGAGGAAGAGATAACCGCCGCCCTGAAAGAAAAAAGAGAACAATGTGAAGAATGCAATCACATGAAGGCTTACCACAACAGGAAAATGATGGGAGTTCCGGGGCTTATGGGCTAAATTCTTTTATTTTCCCCTATCAGAGGGGAAAAAGGGTTTTATTTTTTTATTAACCAATATACTAAAAAGTAAAGGGAGGTGAATTAGAATTGGATACTACAACAACAATCATGAATTATGCAATTAAGGGAATAGGGGAAAGGGGTCCTCCACCCATCTTTAAGCATTATATTCTAGGTATACCGACGTTTTTCGTATGGAATTTTTTGATAATATTAATCATTGCATTAATATTCTATTGGCTTCTAAGAGGATCAAAAACATATGAGACACCGATGGATGTGTTAAAGAAAAGATACGTCCGAGGAGAAATAGATAAAGAAACCTTTGAGGAGATGAAAAAAAACATAACAGACTAAAAAAAGAATGGAAGTTTCTGAGACCCGTCTTGCCGTAGCAATAGTCAGCGTATTTGGTTTAGGTGTGATGCTGTCCATAATCAACGGATACTACATAGAAGACACCGGCTCCCCGATCCCATTAACAATCTATGCCATGACCGCTGTTGCAATGGGTGTCGGAGCATTAATTGTTTTATTATTCCAATGGAAGATCAGCCAAAGACAACTCCATCGGTTGCTTAAGATTCTGCCAGAAGACGAACGCACAATAATCAAACTACTCCTAGACGAAAAAAAGATAGAACAAACCCACATCGTCGCAGAAAGCGGCTTATCCAAGGTAAAGGTTTCACGAATAATAACAAAACTAGAACAAAGAAAAATAATAGAGAAAAAACCCCTCGGAAACACCAACCTGATAAAACTAAAGATCTAATTAGAATTTAGAAACCAAAAACCTTTCGAAATCTTTTATTAACCGACTCATTTATCCCCTCCCGGAACCGGTGATATTTTATCAAAAACATTTTTCCTTCCGGGGTAAGTTTGGTGCAGCCGCCGCCTCTGCCGCCGACCTGGGTTATAATTAATTTAATGCCTAAACGCTCCTCCATCAACCGGATTTCACTCCAGGCGTGACGATAAGACATATTCAATTCTTTTGCGGCCTTATTTATTGAACCAATCTCAGCTACGGTCTCCAACAGATGAATCCGGCCATCACCGAATACGGATTTACCGTCTACTTCAATCCAGATCTTAGACCTTACTTCCATGTTGCAATTCAACGACCTTATTTAAGATATCAGAGATTATTTCTTTATCGGTTTTATATCCCGAATCCACAACCTTTCTAAGGGTTATAGGCACACAATCCATCCGATACGCTGTCCCAGATGCCTCTATGCCGGTTATGGCTGAAGGAAATATCACATCAGAGATCAATGAGGTAAGGGATTTAAATGGATCAATGGAGATGACAGGTATTTTTTTAAGTGCCTCCAAGGATTCCCTGGGAAAATGCGCTGCCGGATCAGATGCGATAATCAAAGCCGAATCAGCCGAACCTGAAGCAAGCAAATCATTGGCACAATATTCCCCGGGATTATATCGAGGAAAACCCCTCGAAAAATCAACGCCATAAGGATAACCCGTCTGCCAGGTCAACACCTGATTAACCCCATCAACGTTGTAGTGCCCCCGCATAGGCATAATCACAAACCGGGTAAACTGGTTAAGATCCCTTGTAAGAGCTATTGCATTCTCGACGTTCCGGTGCTTTGCCCCGCTCATCGTAAGACCCACACCAAAAAATAATGCACCGAATTTAGCATTCTTCAGTTTCAGGCTTAACTCAGTTATTGTTTTGCTTTTTATTCCTGCGACATCAGGAACAGTATGACCCCGCAACGCAGCCCGGAGAGCAGAGAAAAGCTCATAATCGCATCCGGGCTCAATTTTTATGAACTGATCCGCCAGCTTAGAGGTGTCAGTAGACCTGACGTCGACTACGATAAGCTCCCTTTCCATTAATCCGTTACGCCTAAAATATCCCCTCGGCATCAGGGTGTACCTGCTCATATGCCGGGGATGCGCGTGAACCGGGTTACATCCCCAATAGATTATCAGATCCGAACGATTTTTCACCTCACCCAGAGTACACGTGGGAAGACCGGTTTCATGTATACCAAGAAGAGAAGGACCATGACAGACACTGCTTGTGTTATCTATCACGCCCCTGATTTTTTCTGTTAACCTAATCCCCTGGCTTATTGTTTCACAGGAGGTATTACTCCAACCGTATAATACAGGCATACTCGATTCAACAAGTATCTTTGCAGCAGACTCTACTGCATCCTCATAGCTTGAAGGAACCAGTTCACCATCTACCCGGACCAAGGCCTCTTTAACTCGTTCCCCGCTGCTTAATTTAGCTTTACATAATATGCAGCCGTTAAATATCTGCACAATCTTATCCTCTTCGACATCTACATAGACGTCATCACACAAGCAACCGCAAAAGGGACAAATAATGTTTTTTCTTTCCATAGTCTATAGAATCAACTCCTCAACATTCTTTATCTTCTCATCTGTTTTCTCCACATCCACACAAATACCCTTAAACAAAGGCATACCATCATTTTCTTTTTCATGGCCGGTCACAGCGTTTGCCCAAGGACCCAAGGGAAGAAAAATCAAGCCCACATCTATTTCACCGATACAAGCCTTCAACACAACTTCCCCAAATTTGTTTTTTAATTTCACATTACCCTGATCAGATAAACCCAACCGAAACATATCCTTTCGATTCATTATACAGCAGGAACATACGTCTTTATACCCGGAAGATGTCTTGTCTTCAAGATGCATTCCCTGCTCTATCGTCCGCCCACTAATCAGTTTCATTTGGTTTCCTCTCTAATTTTATGGCATCCATCGGACAAACAAGCAAACATATACCACATCCACTACACCTGCCGCCAAATTCCATTATGCCATCCACTACCCGTACCGTGCTTTCAGGCACCCCGAGCCCATGCCCCATCCGGGGAGAATCCGATGCAGAGAAAGGGCATGCGACCACACAGTTTCCGCAGCCATTGCATTTATTCTTATCTACTGTAACCTTAAACATTTTTTTAGCCTAATATCTTTTCAATGATTTTTTCATTACCGGTTTTAGGACCTAACCCTATTTCATCTGGATGCACTCCAAAGGCAAGCGCAAGAAGAGTAGGATAATAAAATACTGGAGTCGCTATGCCAAGCTTTTTTCTGGTGAGCTCATACTGCAGATAACACAGCGGACAACCAGTGCAGAGAATGTCTACACCAAGTTCCTTGATCTCGTTTAGCTTAAATTCTGCAAGCCCTTCACCGATTTGGGAATCTACTGCAGACATAGGGGAACCACAACACAGATCCCTGCAGCCGTAATCTAATACATTGCATCCGACTAACTCCATTAACTCATCCATTGACTCAATATCGTAGTCCATGACATAAGACGGCTTTTGTATATGGCAGCCGTCATGTATTGCAGCCGATAGATTAAGCGGGGATTTAATCAAGTTATTTTCTTTTATGAAGTCTCTTTGGTCATAAACAAAATTTATGATATTTATTATCTTGGTTTCTCCAGTGTATTCTTTACCTATTTTCCCTAATTTCTCGTTTATTTTCTTTCGGGTTTCAGAATCTTCAAGCAGGTATCTTGCAGAGGCCAGAGTTCCGCTGCAGCCAGGACACAATGCGAGGATATCGAGTTTTTTTTCCTGGGCAATGACCAGGTTTCTTGCAGCCATTGTAAGCCAGGATTCCTTGTCGACGGATTTTATGTGAGGGTTAGGACAACATGAAAACTCCAGGTAGACCGGATTTATGCCTAATCTCTTCAATACCTCCACTGCAGCCTTCTCGAAATGCGGCATCTTTGCAGGGATAAAGCAGCCAGTAAATATTGCAAGATCCTTCATTTTATAAACCTCTCCAAGTCAGTTATTTTCCTGATATCGGATGTGTCGGCTTTTTTCAATGAACCAAGCTTCATAGACTCCCTTGCCTTTGCAGCCCTTCCGATAACCGGCAAAAGCATACCTTCCTTAAGTATGGAGTCTATCATAGACCGGATCCTAGCCGGGACCTTATATCCCAGGCTACTTGCATGATTCCGTGCTACGATAAATATTCCTTCAGGATCCAAATCCATAGGACATATCTCCGAACAGGAATAACAGGCAGTACACCACCAAAGCATATCGGATTCAAGGATGCTTTTATCATCCAGGATTAATTGATAGATTATCTTCCGGGGAGAAAAATCTTTTTTCACATAACCTATAGAGCAAACAGATCCACATTCCCCGCATTGGAAACATTTACCTGCTATTTTTCCTCCCTTCTCTAATATAATCTTTCTTAATTCCTCACTCATTTTTTTTCTATTATCTTCTCCAATGATACGTCTCCAAGCAAAGACTCCCTTAATTTTTCCATGACCCGGGTTTCTGGTTTTTTATCATGAATTAGTTTAGTTCTCTTCAAGGTTATTGCTTCAGACGGACAAACTAAAACACATGCCCCACAATACGTGCATTCCTCCTCATCTAACTTCACTCCGTCATCTATTTTTATTGCATCCACCCTACAGACCTCCTCACATGTACGGCATCCTTCAGGGCATTTTTCAAGGTCCACCGATATGTCTCCGCTAAATTCTATTTTATCCGGGATCCCTTCATTTTCCACGATAAGCAACCTATTCTCTGCATTAATTTCTACATCAAAAGCCTCCTCCGGGCAGAGGGCGGCGCACAGACCACATATGACACACTTTTCTTTATCGATTGAGATAGGGGATTCCTTAATCTTTCCACGGATAGAGGCACCAACAGGATTCAGTGTTATCGCTTCCTTAGGGCATACAAGGACACATATAGCGCATCCGTTGCATTTATCCGGGTCATAGAAGAATTTCACACTCTCCTGCCACATATCTATTGATTTCTCTTCTTTTCTCATTTCTTTCCTAAGACCCCTTCCTTCTTTAATTGATTGAGGGTTTTATTCATATCCTTCATCAATTCTGAAAACTGCGCCCCTTCCGAGGCAGAAACCCATTCAAGCCTGAATCGGCGGGCATCTATTCCCTTCCGTTCCAAACCCTTCCGGTAGCGTTCCATTCTTTCACTGCAGTTATAGTTCCCGGAGATGTAGTGGCAGTCCTTAAGGTGGCATCCGGAGACAAGAACCATGCCTGCTCCCAGCTCAAATGCCTTGTCTACGAATTTAGTTGATGCCCTGCCGGCACACATTAACCGGATCGCCCGCGTATTTTCAGGGTACTTGAATCGAGACACTCCAGCAGTATCTGCCCCACCGTAACTGCACCAGTTACAAAGAAAGGTAAGAATCTTATCCTGGGGATTCTCTTGAAGTAATGCTTCAATCTGAGACAGGATCTGTTTATCTGTGAACCCCCTCTGCTCCAGGGCACCGGTTGGACATAATGCCACACAGGTACCGCATCCCTTACATGCGGCAGCAATAATTTCTACGGGTTTGCCTTTCTCATGTGTTATGGCATGATACGGACAATATTTGGCACATAAGCCGCATGACGTGCATTTTTCTTCGTCGACTGAAGCAATAATTGAATCAGGTTCCACATATCCACGGATAAGAGGAATTGCCGCGCTGGATGCAGCAGCCTTTGCCTGCGCAACAGAGGCAGGGATGTCTTTAGGTCCCTGAGACACACCTGCCAAAAATACACCGTCTGTGGGCGTATCAACCGGCCTTAATTTAGGGTGGGCTTCCATAAAGAATCCGTCACCTGTCCGGGAAATATTTAGTTTCCTCTGCATTTCAACCGCATCCTCACAGGGAACCAAACCCGCAGAAAGAATCACCATCTCCACGGCTATTTCGGTAATCTCGTTAAATAGGGTATCATCTACCCTCAAAACAAGGTCCCCGTTTTTGTTTTCTTTTACATCAGAGGGCCGGCCCCTTATGAATCTTACGCCTTTACTTCTCAGCCTTTCATAGAATTCCTCATAGTCTTTCCCAAATGCCCGGATATCCATATAGAATATGTAGACTTCGCAGTCAGGGTATTTTTCCTTTATCTGGGTAGCCTGCTTCATAGCATACATGCAGCAGACATTTGAACAATACGGGTTTTCTTTGTTTCTTGAACCCACACATTGAATGAATGCTATGCTCTTAGGGATGCTGCCATCTTTTTTAGTGAATTTCCCCAGCACCGGACCAGATGCGTTTATCAGTCTTTCAAAATCTATTCCAGAGATAACGTTATCAAACCGCCCATAACCATATTCTCCATCAACACAGTAGTCATCGAATCCAGTTGCAACAATTATTGTTCCAACATCTATGTCAACTAATTCATCCTCCTGGCTAAAATCAATTGCCTCATCTCTTTCACAGACTACTTCACAAAGACCGCATTCTATACAAGCATCCTTATCGATTGTGGCCCTGAGAGGAACCGCCTGAGGAAAAGGAATATACACCGCCTTCCTGGGCCCGAGACCTACATCAAATTCATTTTTGGTTATCACCGGACACACATTCCAGCATTCACCGCATCCATTACATTCATCAGTAGTATACCTTGCTTTTTTTCTTACAGTTACCTTAAAATTTCCTATGTATCCTTCAATGCCATCTATCTCAGAGTAGGTGAGTAACCGGATGTTTGGGTGGTTTCCCACATCACTCATCTTAGGTCCAAGAATACAAATAGAGCAATCAATAGTAGGAAACGTCTTATCCAGCATCGCCATATGGCCGCCTATGGAGGGCTCTTTTTCAACAAGATATGTTATAAATCCCATATCCGCTAAATCCAACGCCGCCTGGATTCCAGCCACCCCTCCACCAATCACCAAGGCTTTATTGATTACAGGGGATCTAATCGTTGGCAGCGGCTTAAGATGCCGGGCTTTTGCAACCGCCATAGCAACCAAATCATTTGCTTTTTGGGTAGCCTTCTCCTTATCTTCATGAACCCAGGAACAATGCTCCCGGATATTTGCCATCTCAAAAAGATATTTATTCAAACCCGCACTTTCCACACACCTCCGGAAGGTAGGCTCATGAAGCCGCGGAGAACAAGAAGCCACAACCACCCGATTTAGGTTATGTTCTTTTATACAGTTCTTGATTTCTTCCTGCCCAGAATCCGCACACGTATACTTGTTTTCCAAGGCTACCACTACATCATCCAGTTTTGAAGCAGCTTCTGTGACTGCTTTACAGTCCACTACCGCAGCAATATTTAAACCACAGTCACATACAAAAACCCCAATACGAGGAGCTTCATTCTCTTCGGTGGGTTTCTTTTTATTTTTTGATGTAGATTTTTCCTTTACCATCTTCTGCCAAATCCCCGATATATTCTAAGAATCTTTTATTTTCTATCACAAATCCAAGATCAGGAAAATTTATCTTTTCAACCGTCTCTTCTTTTCTGAAACTTGGAAGCATCTGCCTGATTTCTCCGTTAACAATTATTGAACCGGCAAGCATTTCAGCTCCAATCCTTGGCTGAATGATTCCGTCTACAACAATTAAGCCTCCCCGCATCCTAACGCCTAAAAATTCTCCGACGTCTCCTTTTATCGTTATCCTGCCGCCAGCCATGCATGCACCCACACTTGATCCGGCGCCGCCTCCGATGACTATTTCACCGCCTTCCATACCTATCCAGTTCCCACGATACGCTGAACCTACAAAGTTGCCTGCATCTCCTTTAACCTCTATTCTTCCTCCAGACATCTCCATCCCTAACCAGGATGCTGCGTTTCCATTAACAATTATTCTCCCGCCTTTCATCCGGGAGCCAAGATGCAATCCAACATCTCCTTTAACCAAGATTTCTCCATCAGACATTTCCTGGCCTATACGTTTCACCCTTGAGGTATCTCCTTTTATTATTATCCTCTGGTCTTTGGGTTTCTTTGATGTGCTGCCACCCACTTCAAAGAAGGTATCAAGGGTCACTTCTTTATTTGCAGCATATATTCGAAGATCCCTGAGTTCATCCAGGCTTTTACCGGAAAAAATATTCGGCGAAATGACCTCTGCTTCTAACCCCGTCTGCGGGATCTCCTTTAGGGTAAGTACCGCTTCTTTCATGTTGGATCTATCTTTATTCCCCGGGGGAGATAGTCTAAACCTACTTCATAGTTTTCAGGGTTTATTGAATAATACAGGAATCTTTTCTCTATGTCAGATTTTAAGTCTTTCTCTATTTTGGGTTTAACCCAGTAGGTTTTCCCAATTGTTTCTTTAATGATCTTTCCGTCTTTTACAATGATTTCACCTTCTTTTATTGTGTAGGCTGCAGACGAAAAGGCCTTCTCTATTCTTTTCCCGTCTTTTTCCTGGGGATTAAGGTCATATATTGCTATGTCTGCACTCGTTCCTTCAGAGAATGATGCATCTAATCCAAGTCTTTTGGCAGGTCCGGCCCGGGTCATTATCGTTATTTCTTCTAAGGTAAGTTCTCTTTCCAGTGACTCAATCATGGTTCGTTCAGACGCCCATCTACTGCATTCCTTCATGGTTTCTTTTCGGTATTTTTTACTCATCAGCCAAGCAATTATCTTCGGATAGTTTGTGAAAACACCGGCGTTGGGGTGGTCAGTACTCAAAAACACCTTCCAGGGATCTTTTATGAGTAATGCAGTCTCCAACCCTATTGCCCACTGCACGGCGTTGACCCCGGATTTTTTCCGGTAAATGTATGGAACAATGCCTCCGCCTGCTTCGTCTTCGACGTCAAGGTTATTCCATTTCAGGTGATTTACGGTGCTTAACCCGTATTCGAATGGGCCGTCTGCTGTCATGGTTGTCGTGTCACCGAAGACTACCTGACCTAGGTCTACTGTGATGTCATCTGATTTATTGATTTTTTTAGCGATCCGGTCCGCCTCCGAACAGAAGGTACGCCAGGTTTCGCCGCCGTATGAACTGAATTGTAAGTGAGTTATATGCAGTGGTCCAAATTTTAGTGTGTCTAAGGCCGTTTCATAGTTTCCAGGGATGCCCAGATTGGTTAGATGCAAATGCACCGGATGCGGGAGATTCAGTTCTTTGTTTACATCAACTAGTGTCTCAATGATTTCTGCCGGAGTAACCTGGAACTGCGGGATCTCGTCGTGGATAGAGTGCACGTTTTCCTTCCAACCCCATGCAAAGGTTCCGCCCGGGTTCACAGCCTTTATACCATATGTCTTAGTCATAGACAGCATCCAGGCTATCCAGGGAGAACATTTTTCTTTTTCTCCGTTTGCAATATATTCAATCAACTGATGGTTGTTTCCAAGCAAAAGCAAACTGGTTTTGTCTATGATGGGTGTGTCATTGAATTCCTCGTGGGTGTGCCGGGCCTTCAATGGAGGTACAGCAGGTTCATTAGCAAAGGTGTAACCCATTTTAGCATACAGGTACCCGGTTATGAATACACTAGGCACAGAAAACCCTGTTCCAGACCTCAGGTTTCCTGAAACAGGAACTTCTCTTCTAACGCTGTCTTCAGGCCTTAGAAGCCGGCCCATGTTAACCTTTCCGCCAGCAAAATGAGAATGAATATCCATTCCAGACGGCATAACTATTTTTCCTGAGGCATCAATTATCTTTGCATTCCTTTTTTTGCGGGGTTCCTCAACAATCTTTCCGCAGCTT
Source organism: Candidatus Altarchaeota archaeon (assembly GCA_030609775.1). Lineage (GTDB taxonomy): Archaea > Altiarchaeota > Altiarchaeia > IMC4 > QMZM01 > JAUWTD01. The sequence continues at coordinate 2,414 of JAUWTD010000042.1, read as the reverse complement.
ATGTATATGTCTTTTTTTTCGGCGCATATGCCGTTTACGGGATCATATATTGTCCCATTCTTGATGATGAGGTTCTTATTTATCATGATAAATCATTATATATTTTATAGATTCAACATTTATATCTCTACATAAACCACAACCCATAAATATATTAGTGTATTTAACCCAATAATCTAATGAGATGAATAAAAAAATCATCCACCTACCGATAATTGTTTCTATTATAGTTATTATAGTATTCATGACTGCGTGCTTGTTTTCTGCGCCCGATGATAAACCCCTTACGGGAGGGGAAGATGCCTTAGAGTGGGAGGAAAAGCAAACAATATTGGCTGCAGTCCACGGATTCGACGGCGTAAATGCCCGCACCCTCGACGTATCCCAAATAAGGGATATAGGTAAGCCTGCGATTTCTTTGCTTAAGGAATTAGCCAGAGACAGTACATCATCTGTGAGATGGTCTGCAGTCTCCTCTTTGAGCGCCATTGCACGGGAATCAGATGAAGAAACAAGAAAAGATATTATCAATTACCTAAAAACCCTGTTCGATGACCCGGATGCTGCCATAAGAGTGACTTCGGCGCAGCTTGTTTTATCGTTTGGAGACCCTTCAGGGATCCCTGTTTTAATTGATGCATTATCATATGAGGAAAGGATGAAGCCATGTGAGCCCCCAATGTATCTAAGCGATTACGCTAACCTGATTTTGGTGGAATATACCCAGCAAAATTTTGGCTTTAACCCGTTCGGGACAAGAGATGAGAAACAAGCTTCGATAGAGCAATGGAGAATCTGGTGGGGAGAAAATCAGCCGTCAATAAACTGTATGGGGGAGTGTGTGTCCCAGAATTATTCGACTGGAAGCTGCAAATTAGATTGTTCCCTTGATGAATTTAATCTAGGATCAGGTAACTGCCAGATAGATGATATCTGCTGCTGCAGACACATAACGTCAATTACGTCAACTACATCTTCTGCTGTGTCTTCTACTATAACCTCAGTATCTTCTACTACAACCTCATTAAATACAACAGGTAATACATCAACTACTCTCCAACCTGCGGCTTCAGTACCCCCTACATCAACCACTCAACCTCCTGCAGGAGAGCTTCCCCCCTCAGGCGGATCTGATGCGACGTCGTGTTCAAGAGAGGGGTGTGACATAACTATCACAATAAATATTGCCTTTGCCGGAGAAGCAACCGATGACATGATAAACAACTGGAAGACCGAAATAGAGGATGTATGGAACGGCGGAGAAAACAGCTGCCAAACCTATGGAGAATGCGAATGCAGCGTAGATTTCGTTGTTGCAACAACAAAAACAGATAATTGTAATCCGCCACCAGACAACACCCACTGCGTCCATGTAACCCTGCAGCTTCCAACAGATACTGCAGGGAATAAATACGTCGCCTACATGTATAACGTATCCTCAGGAGGCGACGGGGTGAATGGATGGTGGTCAACCCAAACCAGCAGACCTATACCCGGCAGCAATCCTCCTGCGAACTATTTAGATGCAGCCCATGAAGCAGGTCACATGATGGGTCTTGACGATGACTACGACAAGGACTCAGACACCTACGGCGATAACATAATGGGAAAGACATGGGGTCCTAATGCAAAACCAACCCAGGAACAGATAGATGCAGTAGTTGAAAACAATTGTGAAGGCGAAGATGCAGAGTGCCCGGATGAATGCTGCTGTGGCAACGGGGTTGTTGACTCGGATAAAGGTGAAGAATGCGATCCCCAAGCCGACCCATCCGGCTGCGATGAAAGCGAAGAAGAATACTGCATTACCCCTGAATGCAAATGCTTAAAGCAGACACCAAGATGCGGCGACGGCCGATTACATCAGCCACCTAACTGGGGTCAGCCAGGTGTCGGAGGGGAAGAATGCGACCCTAATGCAAAACCTACCGGATGCGAGGAACATGAAACATGCACAGAGGATTGCATATGCATCGAATCAAATGGATCAATTGGAGCACCAGATAGTACAGGTCAACCATCATCCGGGTCCGGGACCACCGCAACCGAAGGAGACTGCGGCATTGATTTAAGCTGCCCTGAACCAGAGCCAGGCTGTGAACTTGTTGGCTTCACATACACAAAAAATTATGCGGTTGAATCGTATTGGGGAAGCTCCACACCAAGCCCAGGCGGCTATGTGTTTGTAAGATCAAAAACCGTTAAAGAAGATGGTGAAATAATATGTGACGAGATAGTATCCTGCACATATGATTGCCTACAGGAGACCTGTCCATTATCTGACACCTATGACTGCACAGAAGCAGTTTGTAGTGTTGCCTGCGCCAAATCACTGTGCGGGGATGGATTCTGCAGTATGGAAGAGTCCTGTTACTCCTGCCATGCCGACTGCGGATGCTCCAAGGGTTATTCAT
>JAUWTD010000005.1 GCA_030609775.1 Candidatus Altarchaeota archaeon | reverse complement strand
GGACTTTGTTTTAAGTTTTTCCTGGATGCTATCCTGTTTTGCTTCGAATTCGTGTTTTAGCTCCTTTATCTGTGCCCTCTCGCTTTTAGCAACCTGGGCTGCAACCTTGCTTGCACTCCCTGTCAAACACTCATGCTCTATACCTGCATCCTCCAATGCATCACATATCGTCTGTGCGAGATCAGGTTTACCAACAACCTTTATCCTATCATAACCTTCGTCATTGATCTCATCAATTACTTCACCTATCATTTCTTCACTATTTATGTGTCTTGAAACCCCGTTGCCTGGTGTGAACGGTGCCTTTATTGTATCCTGCCAGTTTCCTGATGCTATTACCACAAGCGGTGCCTGGTCTCTGTTAAATTCGTTTATCTTATTCTTTATCTTTTCTCTTATCTGGTTTTGGTCTCCTTCTATTTCTTCTACCTCTATGTCTGAAGCCTCAATTGTGTTCTTCACGTCATCTGTGAAGTCTCCGACAAGCAATACCTCATCTACCTCAATGTCTTTTAATGTATCTTCAACTACTGCTGAAAGAACATCCCCTGAAGATATTAGTAATGGGGCATTATTTGCCTGTGCCAGATCCTTTGCCATCGCCATTACCTCATCATTTCCGTTTTCTGGGGTGCCTGTTTTATCTGCGACCAAGACCGCCTTTTTGGTGCCTTCAACCCAGAAATATTCTGCAACATCTGCAGATGTCCCATACCGGGTTATACCCCACAGCCTCACTACATTGTATCCTTCTTCTTTTAGTGAGTTCTCCACGCGAACATTTATTACAGAGGGTCCGCCTATGATGTAGACCGTGCTTGGCTTTAATTCATCTAGCTGCTCTTGTGTTTCTTGCGGGATAGCGTCCTTGTCAGTTAAAAGAACCACTGCACCTATCTTGTTTGCAGCAGATGCTGCCGCAAGCGAGTCTGGATAATTTATTGTTGTAGCTAATATAACTGAATCTATTTCCTGTGCAGAAAATCCGTTCACTAAAAAAATCCCTAAAATTAATGCAACCATAAGTTTTTTCATTTTTTTTGTCATCTTCAAAATCCTTAAATTATTAAGCTATGGGCCTTTATATACTTATATGTGGGATCTGTAATATATTTTTTTAAGATGCTTGAGGTTGAGGTTAAGGCGCCGTGCAGGGATCCTGGGCAGAAGCTTTTGGATCTTGGCGCAGAGAAAGTAGGTGTAGTAGACCAAGAGGATATCTACTTTAATTCTCCGTGGAGGGATTTTAAAAAAAGTGATGAGGCTTTGCGGGTGAGAAAAACCTCTGACGGCTTTTTTTTAACATATAAAGGCCCCCGGTTTGATTCAGAGACTAAGACCCGGGAAGAATTAGAAATTCCTGTAGGGGATCAGATAATTGAGGTCCTGAAAAAAATAGGTTTCACCGAGGCAGCAGTGGTCCGGAAAAGAAGGGAGCTGTTTAGGCTTGGTGAGTTCACCATATGTGTTGATATAGTGGAAGATTTAGGGGAATTCATCGAAATCGAATCAAAAGACTATAACAAAAAGGATGAGCTCTTTGAGCTTCTTGAAAAACTCGGGATCAAAAAAGAGGCATCTATCACAAAATCCTATGTTGAGCTCTTGGAAGAGGGGTGGTGATGAGAATCCTTTATTTGTTTAAGGAATCTTTTATGCTTCTCTTTAGTAAGCCTCGTCTCTTTATCCCTAATCTCTCTGCTTCACTTCTCTATGCCTTCGTTGAATTGATTCTTATAATTGCGACTGCTGGTTCTCTTACTGTGTTAGCTGATTCTCCTTCGGCACATGATCTGGCGGCTCTGGAATCCTATGTGCCTGTTTTTTTGGGTGTTCTTTTTTTTCTTCCGTTTATATATGTTGTGGATCTTGTAACCTATTCAATGTATCCTTCAATGGTCTCAGATTACCATAAAAATATCGAAATCAGTTTATGGAAGGCGGCAAAGGATGCGTTTTCTGCTTGGAGGGTTTGGATGACCTTTGGGTTGGTTTTCCTATTATTTGGGTTATTTGTTTTCATGCTAACAGGTTTTTTTGCAGTCGCATCTTTTCTGTCTGGGAACCTGATTTTTCTCTTCTTTGGTGTGTTAATCTTCATTATATTGTTGATTTTTTTCATGTTGAGTGTTTTCTTTGTGATCCCTGTTGCAGTAATAGAAAAGAAAGGCATCATAGAAAGCTTCAAAGAAAGCAAAAGACTTGGTTTAGAGCATGCAAGAGAGGTTACATTCATTAATGTATCTATTATCTTCACTGTGTTAGCTGCGTTTCTGGTCGGGAATCTTTATGGTGTGGCTGAGATGAGTACAAAGCTCACCTTTATGGCAGCATCATTATTCATTCTGGTAAAGATTATACAGTCGATGCTATATACCTATGTCCTGGTGGTGAATCCTTTTTTCTATATCAAGGCTTCAGAACAAAAAGATCAGATACTTTTGTAGGGTCTCTTTTTTTTGTTATCTGCTTTCCCCAGGCCCCACATCCAGTCTTCGTTGAATCCCTTCATGTATCCTTCATATGTGTCTTCTATTTTTTCTTTGATGAAAGAGTACCTGTAGCTTTCAGCGTATTTTTTTATGATATTATAGGCCTTATTTATCTCCTTCATCCGGTTCTCGCATCTATCCGCTTCCTCGCTTCGTTTGTCTGGATGATGTTCTTTTGCAAGATTCCTGTATGCCTCTTTAATCTCTTTTAAAGTGGCGGTTTTTCCTAATCCCAACGTTTTTCTTGCTTTATCTATTTCCTTGAAGTCAAAAGAGTCTTGCATTATTTAGTCATGTCCTTATTTCTGGCAGTTACTTCCCTGTCCTTGGCCGCTTCCTTGGCCGCTTCCTTGGCCGCTTCCTTGGCCGCTTCCTTGGCCGCTTCCTTCGCCCCTGAATGCGTGTTCTTGGCATGCGCTCTCACCTGTTGCCTTCTGAAGCATGTTATCCTCATACATTCTGATTGCGTCCTTTACCTTGCCGTGGGCTCCAATGTATACACTTATCCCGAATTGTTCGAAGAAGGTTATTGCCTTGTGTCCCAGGCTTGAGCAGATAACTGCCTCCACTCCCGCATCTCTTATGAGTTCTGCAGGATATTTTATTCCTCCCATATGGTGGCTTGTGTTCGAGATTACATTAACTGTATTTTTTTCAGTATCAACTATCGTAAACGCAGGAACCCTTCCAAAATGATGCCCTACTTCTTCATCCAATCCCTTATCTCCCATGCTTGGAATACATACTTTCATTTTTTTTTTTCTTTGTCACAATAAAAATTAACAAGTTACCTTAAGAATCCATGGATAAAAATGATGTTATACCTATTCTATCTCCTCAAAACCGTTTTGTTGGGTCACTATCTTGATTCTTTCTTTAGGCATATGTTTCTTGGCGATTCTGCCTAATTCTTGCATAGACTCCAAACTCGGGCTCATAATTTTTCCATATGCCTGATCAAGGGTTTTTTCGGCTCTGAACTGTTGTAGTGTGTATTGTTTAAAGCCTGCGTCCTTCACGACCTCGATTACCTCTTCAATCTCCTCTTTTTTGTCTATAAGCCCCGGGACAATGGTTGTCCTTGCTTCGGCGTCTTTATTCCATCTCTTTATCTTCTCTAAGCTTTTTTTGACGTTTCCTACAATCTTTTTCCATTCCTCTGGGAGTCCAACAACCTCGCCGTATCTCTCATCTAACGGAGCTTTCACATCCATTGTAAGAAAATCCAGATACCCTAACGCCTTATCTAATCTATCCGGAAAATACCCGTTTGTATCTATCTTCAATAGGAGATCTGTTTCTTCTTTTATGTTTTTGAGTAACTCAATGGTTTCGGCTTGCATCAGCGGCTCACCTCCTGTAACACAGACGGCCTGTATAAGAAAATTATCTTTAAGCTGCCTGATAATCTCATCTATACTGATTTCACTCCAGTTTCCCTCACCGGTTACAAGCTCTGCGTTATGGCACCACGGGCACCTGTAGGGGCATCCGTGAAGGTATATAATAGCACACAGTTTCCCTGGATAATCTATTGTTGAGTTGTCAACTATGCCTGCAAACTTTATCTTAGTCATCCTTACACCTTTATGATTTCAAGTATCTTTGACCACATTTTTTTTATTTCTTCGCTTGTAGCTGATCCGTATTCTATTACACTCTCTAATGCTATCATCGCCTCTGTCACATCCTGGTTATAGTGTATCTTTCCAAGTACAGGGATTTTTTTTCTGTTACAGAATTCTTCTATTTCCCTGGTTTTCTTTTTGTTTATATCATATTTGTTTATGCATACTACTGCAGGTATGTTAAAGTGTTTTGTTACGTTAGCAATCCTTTCAAGATCATGCAGTCCTGAAACCGTTGGCTCTGTTACAATCACTGCAAGATCCACTCCTGCAAGTGATGCGATAACCGGGCAGCCTATGCCGGGTGATCCATCTAAGAGCACCAGTTTTTTATTTTCTTTTTCAGCTTTTTTCCCGGCTTTCTTCTTTACCTCTATAACAAGTTTCCCTGAGGCTTCTTGTCCAATATCCAGTTTTGCGTGTATGAATGGTCCGAATCTTGTTTCTGAAACATATATTTTTCCTGCTGCATTTTTTCTCATATCTATTGCATCCGCCGGACATATGAATACGCAAGCGGCACATCCCTCACACGCGTATTCTGCTATGTTGAAGTATTCGTCGATTGCGTTGAATCTGCAGACCTCTCTGCATTTCCCGCATTTTATGCATTTTTCATCGTCTTTGACTGCGACTGAGAGCGCATAAAATGGTGTCTCTTCCTTAATTTCTGGTTTAAGGATTATATGCAAATCCGGTGCATCCACGTCACAGTCTGCAAGCACGACATTCTCTGCAAGCGATGCAAAACCTGCGGCAATGGTTGTCTTACCTGTACCTCCTTTACCGCTTATGATGAGAACCTGTTTCATTTTCTTATATCCTCATGTATTCTCCTATAAACCTCCCGGAGTTTTGTTTTCCATTCAGGCATCTCATCTATGAATGGTTTTCCTTCAGAGTAGAGTTCCGCAATTCGTCTGTTGTAAGGTATCCTTAAAATTATGTCGATATCCTCTTTTTTGCAGAATTCCTCTGTTTTCTCATCCCCTATACCGTCTCTGTTTATTATCACACCAAATCTTACCTTGAGTTTTTTGCATAACTCAACTGCGATCTTTAGATCATATAACCCAAACGGTGTCGGCTCTGTGACAAGCATGCAGTAATCACATCCCGTGATTGCTTCTATTACTGGACACGCTGTCCCTGGCGGAACATCAAGTATCACCGTCTTCTTTTTATCTGTTTTTTCTTTGAGTCTCCTGATTATTGGAGTTGACATAGCCTCCCCAATGTTTAGTACACCCCGGATAAAATCGATTCCGTCCCTGCTTTTTTCTATCACCCCAAGGGATCTGTTTTTTTCTGTTATCGCATTTGTAGGGCATACCATACTGCATAAACCGCATCCGTGGCATAATTGCTCAAAAACCATTACCTTATCCTCTAAGACTGCAAGCGCATTGTATTCGCAGAATTCAGCGCATCTTTTGCAGTGCGTGCAATTTTCTTCATCTATTTTGGGGATCTTGAGGTATACCTCCTCATCCTTTTCCAGATCAAGATTCAAAAATAGGTTGGAGTTGGGTTCCTCAACATCACAGTCTATGAGTTGTACGTTTTCAAGGGATAAGGATAAATTCACAGCTACCGTGCTTTTCCCTGTTCCTCCTTTCCCGCTTGCGATTGCTATAATCATTCTGTTTTTCTATAATCCTATAATCTTTTCAACTATCTCGTTGAATGCTTTTCCCGCCTCTGAATCCCTGTGTGTGAGAATGAAGGGTTTACCTGAATCGCAGTCTTCAACTATTCTGGGGTCTATCGGCACCCTGCCAAGAAACGGTACCTTAAGTTCTTTTGCTGCTTTTTCTCCGCCCCCTGTCTTGAAGAGGTTTATGTCTTTTGTGCAATGCGGGCATTTGAGTCCGGACATGTTTTCTACTACTCCAATAACTGGGATGCCTAGTTTACCTGAGAAATTTACTGATCTGCGTGAATCCATTAATGCCACCTCCTGGGGTGTTGTCACAATAATTGATCCGGTTACATCAGGAACCAGTTGGACGACGCTTAATGGTTCGTCTCCTGTTCCCGGGGGTAAATCAAAGATCAGGTAATCTAACTCTCCCCATACCACATCTGCGAGGAATTGTTGGATTGCCGTCATCTTCAATGGACCTCTCCAGATTACGGGAGTATCTTTTTCAAGCATGAATGCAAGAGACATGACTTCAAGGAACCTTCCTGCCCCTATTGGTATCCGGGCAGGGACGATGCCCTCCTCTGTAGTATCTAGTTTATTATCCTCTATCCCCAGCATCTTGGGAACATTCGGTCCATGTATGTCCACGTCCACTAAACCTACATTATATCCCTTCATCTGCAATGCAAAGGCAAGATTCACTGCAACCGTGCTCTTACCGACTCCGCCTTTGCCGCTCATGACCATTATTTTATTCTTTATTCTTCCGATCCTTTTTTGGACTAATTCTTTCCTATCCTCAAAACTTACTTGCGCTTTATTCATTCTTTCTCTTTCCTTCTCTCTCTTTTATCACATCTGGTGTTGGTTTATTCCTTATAAAGCTGGGAAGAATACCTAATCTATTGCTGACCTTGTAAATCCTAATACCTTCTTTTCCGAGTGAGTGTTTGATTTTTTTCCTTCTCTCTCTTTTACCACATCCTATGTCTTCTGCCTCTACCTAAGCCTCGTCCACCTCCAAAGCCTCTTCCTACTGGCGTTGGTGTGTCTGTGGGCTGTTGCGGTGTTGTTGTTGCACCATCTGTTGTGCAGATTCCTCTTTGTCTACCTGTTTTCGGTCCTAATCCCCTGGGTCCTGTTCCATCAAATCCTGGCATTTTTTTTCTTCCTCATTATTTTTTTAGTTTATCGATTTTATCTTTTAGTTCCTTAAGCTGTTTTTCCATCTGGTTTGCCTGATTCTGCAGTAACTGTATGTGTTCTTCTTTGTTTTCAGGAGACATTATCTGGGTTTGTTCCTGGGGTTGTATAGCAGTCATCCTGCCGCCTCTGTTTCCTCTGCCTTGTCCCATTCCGCCGCCGCCCATTCCGCCGCCGCCCATTCCGCCGCCGCCCATTCCGCCGCCGCCCATTCCGCCGCCGCCCATTCCCATGCCTCTATGTAGTTGGGCGGTGGGTTGGTCTATTTTGGATAGTTCTCCGTTAACATATTTTATCACAATCTCTTTTACGTTTCCTTGTGCTATAATAGCATCTACGCCTGCCTGTTGCAGTATGGGGAATGCGTTTGGTCCATAGTTTCCAGCTATAACTGCATCTGCTTTTTTATCTATTATGAACTGCGCTGCCTGGATTCCTGCACCTCCCATTGCATCAGCGGATTTGTTATCTTCTATTTCAACGTTTTTGATTTCTTTATCTTCTACATCCACTATAGTGAATTTCTGACATCTTCCAAATACTGTCGATACCTGGTCGTCTAATCCTCCTTTGTTTGTTGCAACACATATCCTCATTTTTTTACATCCTCCTTTTTTTGAATTATTATTCTATTCTGTTTTAGTGAGTGTGCCAGTTTTTATCTCTATTGCCTTACCTTGCAGGAGTGCTTCAGCAATCTTGTGTCTTCCTGATTTCAGTTCCCTTGCAAGGGTTCTTCTTGATACGCCCATTTTTTCTGCTGATTGCTCCTGATCTAGTCCCTCATAATCCACTAGCCTTATTGCTTCAAGTTCTTCAGCGTTCACTTGCACTGCATCAAGGTCTATTAGGGGTATGCCTCGCGGTTTAAAGTAATCTGTTGCAGGCCTGTTTTCTACGAATCTTATGCATCTGGGTCTTCCGCGTCTGCGCATATTAGGTATACGGATTAAACATATATAAATGCCCATATGGGCAATATCTGGTCTAACCTTGAAGGCGTGTAAAAACAAAGAAATTAATAAAATAGCTTATCTTCCTTAAATAATTTATATGTTAAAAAAAATCCATTCATTACTTTACCTTTTTTGGCTTGAACTAAAGCGAACCATCTTCAAGGTAAAGTATGTTGCAGAAGTTGACGTAACTGATAACTGTAATCTCCGATGTACGCACTGCTACCATTTCCATGGCAGAGATGATCTCGAAACAAAGGAATTACCTTTAAGTGAATGGAAGAAACGATTCATTAACCTTCACAAAGCCGGGATAAGATTCATTCTCTTAGTCGGCGGGGAACCTGCACTTAGATGTGATGTTCTCATGCTCGCTGACAAGATTTTCCCTTTTATTTATGTTATCACAAACGGGACAATAAAGATACCTAACGAATTTAATCACCGGTTGTTTGTTTCCTTAGACGGCATGCAAAAAATAAATGATTCAATACGGGGAGACGGGGTTTTTTTGAAGGTAATGGAAAATTATTCAGGTGATAAACGGGTTATTATTAATGCAACAATAACAAAAGATAATTACCAAGAGCTTGAAGACCTTATCAAGATAGCAAAAGAAAGGGGTTTTAGGGGTGTCGCATGCAACATATATACTCCCTCAATCGGTTATCGGGGTCCGATGTTTATAACAGAAGAGGAGAGAAAACCCATAATAAATGAACTTAAACGAATAAAATCACTGTATCCTACTTATTTTCTTTTGAGTAAGGCGATGATAAAATGGTATGAGTATCCTGATCATAGGAATTCATGTTACTGGGGTGATACTGTATTGCATCTTGATGTTTCATGGAATACGCGCAGATGTTTTGCAAATGCTGACTGCTCTAATTGCGGATGTTTGGCCGGATCCCTCCAAAACCCCGTGGGGTTGATAAAGTCTCCTTTGGAGATGAGGAAATTAGCACCAATTATATAAGCTTAAAAAAAACAATGGTTGAGGTTTTCAAGATATTCGGGGCGTTGGGGATACTACTTATCTCTGCGGGAATAATTGCAAAGAAAAGAAAGACCCAGGATATTTATTATATCTTCGGGGGATTATGCCTGGAAGCATACAGCATCTATATCGGAGATATTATATTCATTATCCTTCAAATAATCTTTATCCTGGCTGCAATCTATGATTTTGCAAAAAACACAACAGAATAAGGTGGAGAAGAAAAAAATGGGTCATGTGGTTTATCTTGATGTGAAGGCTAGGTGAAAACAGAGAATTTGTTAGATGAAATGAAGTCTATGATTATCCCGGGTGCGGCAGGTAGGAAATTGCCTTATGGTCGAGTAGATGCTGATAATCCCTATTTCTATGTAGTCTGTTGCGACTTCTGCTATCAGGAAGACAAAGCTGTTTCCAAGTGATCTGCATCACATTACAAACTTTATAGTCTCTGAAATCTAATAATTTAATGTATGTATGGGATAGCTTTAGATGAGACATTTTATCATCACAATATAATCTGTCTTGTTAAAGTTTTATCCTCTAATCTATCCTAAGGTTGGAGGAGATCTAGATAAGATAACAAATGTCACTATCACTTAGGTGGGATAAATAATGAAAAAAACCATTATTTTAATATTGTTATTTCTTTCTGTTACTTCTGCAAATGCAACAACTGATTCTGATTATGATACTGTTCCAGATGCTTGGGATGTCTGTCCAGAAAATACAGAGTTAGATGAGATTGTTCCGGTGTTATGGCTTGGGAAGAACAGATTCGCCTTGGTAGACAATGATATTGTTTTTGATACAAATTCTCCAAAAGGAAAAGGCCCTCAGAAAGCATATAGCCTTGATGGTAGTGATGGATTTTCAACATGTGGCTGTTCGTGTGAACAGATTCTTAGATTTTCTGCGGACAAGCAGTTTGGCCAGTATTTTTTCGGCTGCAGTATAGGTGTTATGGATGATTTCGTAAACACTCAATGTGAAATTGACCTTGATAATGACGGATTTCGCATAAGCGACGGTGATTGCGACGATAATAATCCCTTAATAAATCCGGGTGCAATAGAAGTGTGCGATGGTGTTGATAATGATTGTGATGGGGTGGTTCCGGAAGATGAATCTGATGTTGATAATGATGGCTACCGTATCTGTGAGGGTGATTGTGACGACAGCAACAGCGCTGTCTATCCTGGTGCTCCTGAATTATGTGATGGACTGGATAATGATTGTGATGGTGTAGTTCCAGGCGACGAAGTTGACGCTGATAGTGACGGGTATAGGATCTGTGATGGTGACTGCGATGACACTGATGCTGCAATCCACCCTGGAGCAGATGAGGTCTGCGATGGGGTGGACAATGATTGCGACCTTATGGTTGACGAGGGTTTTGATGCTGATCTTGATGGTTATACGACCTGTGCTGGAGACTGTGATGACACTGATCCGCTTATCCATCCTGGTGTAATGGAGATATGCGACAATAAAGACAATGACTGTAATGGGATAGTGGACGATGGTTATGATGCTGACAATGATGGCTACGATAACTGGTATAGCTCATGTGGCTCTGACTGTGATGATAGCAACCCAATGATAAATCCTGGGGCAGATGAGGTCTGTGATGGCATAGACAATGACTGTGATAACCAAACAGATGAAGGTGTCAAACTGGTCTTCTACAAGGATTCTGACGGGGATTCCTATGGTGGAACAGAGACTGTTGAAGCATGTTCAGTTCCCGAAGGTTACAGCGTAAATAATGGGGACTGTGATGATTTTGATGCAACAAGGAACCCGGGTCTGTCAGAGGTCTGCGATGGAATAGATAATGACTGTGATGGTGAGATTGATGAGGATCTTACAATGTTCACTTATTATGAAGACTCTGACGGGGATTCCTATGGCAGCTCAGAGAGCATCGAGGCATGTTCTGCTCCAGAAGGCTATGTGGAGAATCCAGGTGACTGTGATGATGCTAATCCGGCAAATTACCCTGGAGCAGACGAGGTCTGCGATGGAATAGACAACAACTGTGACGGAGAGATAGATGAGGATGTGGAATCGTTTTTCTATAATGATAGAGACGGGGATGGTTACGGCGGTGCCGAAGTCACGCTGGCATGTTCAGCCCCGGCTGGTTATATAGATAACTCAGATGACTGTGATGATGCCAAGCCCAATACAAATCCGGGCGCAACAGAGGTCTGCGATGGAATAGATAATGACTGTGATGGTGAAATAGACGAGGGCATCTCCATGCTCACCTTGTACCGGGATGCTGACGAAGATGGCTATGGCAGCACAGAAAGCATCGAGGCATGTACTACACCTTCGGGCTATGTGGCGGTCTCAGGTGACTGCAACGATTTTGATCAATTTATAAATCCAGGGGCTCTGGAAGTATGCGATGATAAAGACAATGATTGTGATGATGAGATTGATGAAGGCGCTGGCAAGACAATTTTCTATCAAGATTCTGACGGAGATGGTTACGGAAGCACAGAGAGCACTGAAGCATGCTCAGCTCCAATAGGATATGTATCTCTTTCAACTGACTGCGACGATACAGATGCTGGTCGCCATCCCGGAGCAGCAGAAGTTTGTGATGGTATAGATAATGACTGCGACGGTGAAATAGATGATGGTCTGGGGGATGGTGATTCTGACGGGTATTCCATATGTGACGGAGACTGCAATGATGCCAATCCATCTATCCACCCTGGTGCAACTGAAATACTCTGCGACAGCATTGACCAGGACTGCGACGGCAGCGACAGTTGCCCTGTACGGTTCAAAAACATGGGAGATGGCACGCTTTTCGATAGGGAGACTGACCTTTATTGGCTAAGAGATGCTAATTGCCTCGGACCCGGATATTATGAGGATGAGGCATCTGAAACAGGGCTGCTGACACAAGTAAATAACCTTCACCATGGACAATGCGGGCTCAGCGATGGCTCCGGACCAGGCAACTGGAGAATCCCCACTTTTGATGAGTTGAATTCTCTTTTTAAACAGGAATACTGTGAGGGTCTGGGTTTGTGGGCTGACTGCCTGGGTAATGCAGAAGGTAACGGCCGCTGGCTGCCTGGAGATCCTTTTGTTGATGTAATCAGTTGGTATTATCCTCATTACAATGACCCTATTGGTTACTATTACTGGACAAGCACAGGAGATGAATGTAAAATGAAGACAATAAGTTTTGTTCTAGTAGAAGTCCATACGGGTTCCCTTGTCAGAACTTTCTACATCAATTCTATGATTTCATATAAGGCAAGATGGTATTTTACAGTCGAATGCAGATTAAATATGTATTCAGGTTATGCAATGGCAGTGAGGGATGTGCTTGTCGACCTTGACAATGACGGGCATTATGCAGGGCCTGATTGTAACGACACTAATCCAGCCGTTAATCCGGACGCTGAAGAGGTCTGCGACGGCATAGACAATAACTGCGACAGCCAGATAGACGAAACATGTGACTATGATTCTGATGGGTATTCACCTGAGGAAGGCGATTGTGATGATACTGACCAGTATATCAATCCGGGTGCAACAGAACTCTGTGATGAAATAGACAATGACTGCGACAGCCAGATAGACGAGGGTGTTAAGCTCACCTTCTACAGGGACTCAGACAATGATTCCTATGGCAGCACAGCAGGCATCCAGGCTTGTTCTGCTCCAGAGGGTTATGTAGCAAACTCAGGGGATTGTGATGATACTGATCCAAATATCCATCCTGGTGCTGCTGACATATGTGACGGAATAGACAATAACTGCGACGGCGTGCCAGAGAAAAAGAACTACTACTTCAGGGACAGGGACAATGATACCTACGGTGCTCTTGAGATTACCTGGGCCTGCTCACAGCCAGAGGGATATGTAACCATGTTAGGAGACTGTGACGATTCTAATCCAGACATCAATCCAGAGGGAACAGAGGTCTGTGACAGTAAAGACAATGACTGTGACGGTATGATTGATGAAGGTGTACGGATAACAATCTACAGAGACCGGGATAGAGATGGTTATGGCGGAACTTCCAGTATCTCAACATGCGCTGCCCGCCCAGGCTATGTGGCGAATTCAGAAGATTGTGATGATGATAACTGGGCTGTTCATCCCGGAGCAGTTGAGGGTTGCGACGGAATAGACAATGACTGCGACGGTGAAATCGATGAGCCTGAGGGTCTGGTCTGCAGGTTCGAAGACCAGGGAGACGGCACAATCCTGGATACAGAAACAGGACTGTACTGGCTGAAGAATGCCGGTTGCATCGGTGGCGGACTTATGTCCTATGATTCGGCCATAAACAGAGTCAATAGTCTAGGTGATGGCCAATGCAGTTTATCAGACAGTTCGTGGCCAGGTGCCTGGAGGATCCCAAGCATTGAAGAAAACATGGCACTGTGCGGATACTGCGGCATTTTATGTTATTTGAGCAATACTGCCGGGATTGGGCCGTGGTCTGAGGGAGATCCCTTCAGTAATGTGAAAAAAGGCAAGTATGAAGCATACTGGACCAGCACACCCTACTCTGAAACCAATCAGAAGCTATTCAGGATAATGCCCATTGGCCCGTGCACTGACTATTTCAGCATGTCACGCAACTGGATAGGTTATTATTCATTCTATGTCTGGCCAGTAAGAGAGGCCTTGGTTGATAATGACGGGGACGGATTCCTTGTTCTGGAAACCACGAATGAGGGACCTGACTGTGATGATTCTGATCCAGAAGTCAATCCCGATGCCGCTGAGATATGCAATCACATAGATGACAACTGTGTAGATGGTATTGATGAGGTATGTGACTGGGACCTGGATGGATATACTCCTAACATGGGTGACTGTGATGACACAAATGATGCAGTCAATCCATCTCAAATCGAACAGCATAATGGCATAGATGACAACTGCGACGGTAAGATTGATGAACGTTTCAGCATCATGGGTGATGGAACAGTCCGTGACAACACAAATGGATATGTATGGCTTCAGGATGTTACGGCGATTCCGCCGGGTACTTGGGATAATGCCAAGGACATAGTCTCAGGCTTGGAAGATGGAATGTATGGGCTTTCTGATGGCTCACAGTCAGGTGACTGGGAGCTCCCCACGAGAGCAGACTTGAAGACGCTTGTTGATTTTGCATATGCTTATTCAGATGGTGCAAACTGCAACTGTGAGGTGATTTACTTACCTGACTATTATGGGAAATGTTGGTTAGATATTCCTCATGGTCCGGCTTTGTCAAATTCCCTGGGTGACAGCTACTGGAGAGAAGGAGATCCCTTCTTTCATGTGGATGATATCAATCTTGAATGCAGTAATTCAGTCCAGAATCTTTGTCAGACTCTATGGATAGGTAGCGGGGGTATACCCATTAACATACCTTATGGTGAATGTCTAGCTCAACCAACTATGTGCAATCGCAACCTTTTCTGGACGCAGGAAACAATGGGTGCATATAAGGGAATAGGTTTTGAGGATTCTGAACTGAAACTTACAAGAGAATGCCGTAAATGTACTTCTGTATGGAGTAATTATATCTTTGGATATTGGAAATACTTCTGGGAAGATCCAGGTGGCAGCTGCTGCATAGCATTCGAGATGAATCGCGGAGAACTTGATCCGTTCTGGCATGGGTATTCGTGCATAGACAAGCTCAAGATATGGCCACTTAAAAAAGGGTAAAATACATATTCACAGTTCCTCAAGAAACAGTCTCACGTAGTCGTTTCTTCCTTCTGTGTTTGCTTTCTTTTTGAATCCTTTTTGTCTTGCGATTTTTTTAATGATTTTCTGTGTCCCTGAACCATACTGTGCCGCCTTCTTTCTCCGGTTCAGGATTGGCTTAGGCACACCCAGGTCTTCACCCAGTTTCCTTAGAATATATTTTCTTATAAATCCTTTCCCATTTATTTCATCAACGCATCCAAATTCCTCTGACTCCCTTATCCTCCATTCTACTGGAATCTTTTTTGCATACTCTATGAATTTTTGTTCCATGTAAGGTGACCGCAATACAATATCATTTGATTTACATACTGCGATATCTTTGTTTAGCTGTTGCTCATACATGTTTTCGATGTCATACTGCATCATATCTTCAGCCGCTTTATGCCCTGCTTTGATTCCTTCAAGGTAGCGGTTGTATCCTCCGAATAATTCGTCTGCGCCCTGCCCACAGAGCATGACACAAAGATTGTCTTCCCTGGCTTTTTTTGATGCATAATAGAATGGCACCTCCACAGCAACCTTCACAGGGTTTCGGTCATTTATTGCAGGTATTATTTTTTTGAGTGCGTTTTCTATCAACTCTTCATTGAGTTCAATATATTCTATGTCAAATCCAAGATTACGGCAGTCCTTTGCATAATCTAGGTCAGGTGATCCCTCGATTCCGCAGGCGTATGCTGTAACCTTTGAAAAATTTGAGGCAAGCATCCCGATTATTGTAGAATCTATTCCTCCAGAGAATACGATTCCAACCTCTGCTTCACAGTTTTTTCTGACAGCCTCTTCTAGCAATCTTTTAAGTTCTATAGTGTATTCTCTCATAATCTTACATGGATTCCGTTCTTTTTTAGGTATTTTTTGACATCTAGTATACTATATTCATTGTAGTGGAATATGCTTGCAGCTAACGCACCCTGGGCTTTTGTTTCTTTGAATACCTCCAGGATGTGCTTTGGGTTTCCGCAGCCGCCTGATGCGATCACTGGAATCTGTATGTTTTCTGATACGGCGTTTGTAAGCTCTAAATCAAAGCCATTGTATGTTCCGTCCCGGTCCATTGAAGTCAACATTATGTCGCCTGCTCCCAGCTCTTGTGCTTCTTTCGCCCAGGCTACTGCATCCATTCCTGTGAACTCTCTTCCGCCGTATATTGAGCATTCAAACCAGCATTCTCCCTTGGGTGTTTCATAGATTTCTTTCCCTCTGGATAGTGAATAATTTCTTTTTGCATCTATTGCAACTACGCAGGCTTGGCTGCCATAGTTTTCTGCTATCTCTTTTATCAGTTGCGGGTTCTTTATTGCTGCAGTGTTTAAGGTGACCTTATCTGCACCTGAGTGAAACACGGTTTTCGCATCTTTGAGGCTATGTATTCCCCCTCCCACTGTGAGGGGTATGAATACGTTTTTTGAGACCTTTTTTATGACGTTTGTCATGGTATCTCGTCTATCATGTGATGCGGTGATATCTAAAAATATTATTTCGTCGGCTTTGTCTTTATAATATTTTTCTGATAGCTTCCAGGGTATTCCTGCATATCTTATCTGCTTGAATTCAACACCTTTAACAACCCTGCCCTCGGGAACAGCAAGATCGCAGTCAAGGCAGGGTATGATCCTCTTCGCTAACATTTTATGCACCCTATGAAGTTTTTGAGTATCCTTAGACCTTTCTCTCCGGATTTTTCTGGGTGGAACTGTACAGCTGATATGTTGTCTCTAGTTATTGCTGAAACAATATCTATGCCATGTTCGGTAGTTGCAGCAATTACGTCTCTGTTTTCCGGGACACAATGGTAGGAGTGTACAAAATAGAAAAAGTCTTTGTTTTCTATGCCTTCAAGTAGCATAGTTTCTTTTCTTATCCTGATTTCGTTCCATCCCATCTGCGGCACAAGAACATTATCAGGGAGCCGTATAACCTTCCCTGGTATTATTCCAAACCCTGATCCTATTCCTTCTTCGCTTTTATTGAATAATGCCTGCATGCCCATGCAGATTCCAAGAAACAGAATCCCTTCCTCGATTAGGTTCGTTATTTTTTCTTCGAAGGGTTGCAGGCCTTTCATTGTGTTATCAAAGGAGCCGACTCCAGGGATTATGATGGCATCAGCGTCTTTTAGGTCATGTGGTTTTGTCACTACCTTAGTTTTTGAGCCTATGTTTTCTAGTGCGTTTCTGATGCTGTAGATGTTGCCCATCCCATAGTCTATGATTGCTATCATCTCTTAATTAACTCTAAAAAATATTTATGGACTCTTAAGTCCTCTGTTAGTTCCGGGTGGAATGCTACTGCAAGCAGGTTGTTTTCTTGTGCCATTACTACCTTGTTTTTGTATTCTGCAAGAATCTCTATTTTTTCGCTTGGTTTCTTTATCACCGGAGCCCTGATGAAGACTGCATGATATGGGGTTTCTCCGATTCTTGGTATATTTATGTCCACTTCAAAGCTCTCTTTCTGTCGTCCAAATGCATTCCTTTCCGCTTCCATATCCATAAGGCCCAGAGCGTTTGCGTTGTTTGTATCTTTTCCAAGCATTATGAGGCCGGCACACGTTCCCATTACTGGAATATTTTTTCTTGCAAGCTTCTTTATTTCCTCGCCGAGACCATATTCTTTCAAAAGTTTCCCTATTGTTGTGCTTTCTCCTCCGGGTATGATTAATGCATTAATGTCTTTGAACTCTTTCTTTACTTTAACCTCTAGAACGCATCCGTCAAGATTTAAGTCATGCATTGCCGCTTTTGTATGGGATACCTGCTCTGAGACATCCCCTTGCAGACTGAGAACCCCTGCAGTAATCATTTTATACACTCAACGAATTCATCAAAGAGATAATAATTGTATCTGGGTCCCGGGTTTGCCTCCGGATGATATTGGACTGCTCTTACCGGGAACTCTTTGTGTTCGATTCCTTCAACGCTTCCGTCGTTGAGGTTTATATGAGATATTTCAAGGTTTGCGTCCTTAACTGATTCGATGTCAACTGCGAAACCATGGTTTTGTGATGTGATATGGACTCTCCCGGTTTTAAGGTCTTTTACCGGTTGGTTGGCTCCTCTGTGCCCGAATTTCAGTTTATATGTTTTTGCACCGCATGCTAATGCAATCGTCTGTAAACCTATGCAGATGCCAAACATTGGAATGTTTTGTGGCATAAGTTTTTCAATGGTTTTTATCACATAATCTGCTCTTTGAGGGTCTCCCGGGCCGTTGGATACGATTATTCCGTCTGGTTCATAATCCCTGATTTCTTTAGGAGAGGTTTTAGCAGGAACCTTTATAACATTAATCTTTCTCTCAAGCAATGAACGAACAATACTTTCTTTTGTGCCGCAGTCGATTAAGACAACGGTTTTGTCGTATCCTTTATCATATTTTTTTGTCTTTTTTATGGAGACCAGGCTCACAAGATCTAGTTCAGATATGTTCCTTAACTTTTTTGCCTTCTCTATGAGTTCATCGATTTCTGTTTCTTCGTAAGGGTATTTCAAAATCCCGTTCATGGCGCCAAGTATCCTGATTTTCCTAGTTAGAAACCGTGTGTCTACGCCGCAGATTCCGGGTATGTTGTATTCTTTTAGGAACTCAGATAATGTTTTTTTTGATTTGCTATGACCTGGGCTTTCACATAGTTCCCTGATAACTAAGCCTTCTGCATGTATCTTATCTGACTCAAAGTCTTCTTCATTGATTCCATAGTTCCCGATCAAAGGATAAGTCATCATCATTATCTGGTGTTTATATGATGGATCAGTTAACGCCTCCTGGTATCCTGCCATAGATGTATTAAACACTAACTCTCCTTCCACCTGACCTTCTGCACCGAATCCTTTGCCTTTAACAACTACTCCGTTAGCCAGAACCAATATCGCATCTTCTTCCATTGTTAATATATGCATTTGTAGGCGTTAAAATAATCTCTATCAACCTGTTATCTATATTACTTATATTATCCTGTCACATATTTTTCTAATTCTTTTTCAGTGCTTACAATTTTTGTTCCTTTGAAATTGTCTCTGATTTCTTCAGGTAGTTCCTTGTCTGATATAACTTTTTTGGCTTTCAGTTTCTTGCATAAAATTAGTGTTTTCGCATCAGTTAACATAATACTATACTGATCTGAGAGATCTTCTGCTGCAACCATCTCTGAGTCGCTGAGTTCTATGAATACGAGTTTACCCCTCCCCTGAATTCCATCGGATACGGTATATACTTCTCTATATTTTTTGGTTAATTTATCTAACATATCTTCTTTAATGAATTTCTTGATTGCTGACTCATCTACAACAACCTTTGTTCTCCTATTCTTCCAGAATAATATGCCGCCTAATGCCGCCAATAGGGGGAGCAGAAGACTCCTGATTTCCTCGGGTAACTTTTCTAATCCGGGAATAACTGGTTTATTTTTCACGTTAACGTATCTTTCATCGTAGCCTTCTAATTCAAGCAGATATAATCCGGTTGTGTTGGGTTGATACTGTATTGTTTGGTAGGTGCTTAAACCTTTCTTTGTTATATTATATTCCTTGATTTTTCCGTTGGGTTCTTTTAATCTGAGGAGGAGGCCGGTTCGAGGATTCATTACAACGATTCCCAATTCCTCACCTAAATAGCTTCGAGTTTCGACTTTAATCCAGGGACAGCTTCCACAAGGTCCACCGCAATCAATCTTATTTTCTTCTGGACCCTCTAATCCGTCGTCGCAGGAAGATATCTTGCATACCCCCTCATAACAGAATCCGCTTAAACAATCCATGTTCTCTTCACAGGTTTCTCCGCTGCTACAGGGCGGACAATGTCCTCCGCAGTCTATGTCGGATTCGCCTTTGTCTTTTCTGTTGTTGAGACAGATACTGGAGGCATTATATATCATAGATACGGTTTCTCCTGATGAAGTGGTTTCGTTTGTTATTACTCTTATAGTTCTGCAAGGCGGACAGCTTCCACCGCAGTCTATGGCTGATTCGTCTCCGTCTAATATGTTGTTGAAGCAGTGGCAGGGCAGGCAGCTTCCTCCGCAGTCTATGTCGTCTTCTCCTGGGCCTTTTATCCCGTCAAAACAATTCGAGGCCGTGCATACTCCGTTAAAACACCACCCAGATACGCAGTCATCGTTTATTTGGCAGCTTTTTTCGTTTACGCAGGCTGGGCAGCTTCCTCCGCAGTCTACGTCGCTTTCGTCTCCATCCAATACCTCATTAAAGCAGCCGCAAGGCGGACATGATCCACCGCAGTCTGTATTTATCTCGTCTCCGTCTAATGATCCATTGAAACAATGGCAGGGCAGGCAGCTTCCATCGCAATCTATTCCGTTCTCGTCCTGGTTTTGGAATCCGTCAAAACAGGATGGCATCATACATGATCCGTTGAAACACCAACCTGTTAAGCAGTCGTCGTCTACTGCACATGATTCTCCTTGAGTGCAAGGCAGACAAATTCCTCCACAATCTATGCTTGACTCATCCTGATTCATCACTCCGTCAAAGCAGGATTGTGTAGTGCAGACTCCAACCAGACACCAGTTGCTCACACAATCGGAGTCAATTGAACAATTCAATCCGTCACCGCATGGAGAACAAACTCCGCCGCAGTCTACATCGGTTTCATCCTGGTTTTGTACTCCGTCACTACATGATGCAACGTTGCAGGTTCCGTTAAGGCACCATCCTGAGGTACAATCAGAATCGGTTATACAGTTGCTGCCGTCGCCGCAAGGAGGACAAGATCCGCCGCAGTCTATATCAGATTCATCCTGGTTTTGTACTCCGTCGCTGCATGAAACCGATACACATGATCCATTAAAACACCACCCAGAGGTACAGTCTCCGTCTATATTGCATCCGCTGCCGTCGCTGCAAGGCGGACATCCTCCGCCGCAGTCTACGTCTGATTCATCCTGGTTCCTTACTCCGTCAGTGCATGACGCAACACTGCAGGTTCCGTTAAGACACCATCCAGAGGTGCAATCGGAATCTGTTATGCAGTCGCTGCCGTCACTGCAAGGAGAACATACTCCTCCGCAGTCTATGTCGGTTTCGTCTTGGTTTTGTATTGTGTCCGTGCATGTTTCACAGGTTGGGCAGCTTCCGCCGCAGTCTATGTCTTCTTCTCCGGGGCCGAGTAATCCGTCGCTGCAAGTTGAAGTCCGGCATTCTCCACTAAGACACCACCCTGAACTGCAGTCTGCATCATTTTGGCAGCTTTGGTTGTCGCCGCAAGGCGGACATACTCCGCCGCAGTCTACATCTGATTCATCTTGATTAAGTACTCCGTCACTGCATGTTTCACATACGGTTACATCTATCTCTTTTTGTTCGTCATAGCATCCTGTTTTTTCGGCAAATATTTCGTATGTTCCTTCTTCTCTGGGAATGAAGGAGGTTTCGCCTTGGCTGTTGGTTGTTTTGTCTTCTATTTTTGATCCATCATAATATACTTCTATGTCTGCGTCTGCTACATCTTGGCTGTCTTCGTCTATTAAGGTGATTGATACGGTTTCGTTTACGCAGTCTCCGTTTGTGTATATTGTCATGTGTTTGCGGGAGGGTGGGGTAGATCCGGTGACATTGATCTGTTTTGTGGCGTTATTATTTGATTCGTTGGTTTCTGTTACGCTGTTGTCTGGGTCGGCTATGACGGTTAGGTTATGTGTTCCATCGACTGCCGTCCAATAAAAGTGTGTCTCAACGCTTGTGTTTCCTCCGACTGATACGGTGTTGCTGCTGTGTGTTGTTCCGTCGACGAGCAGTGAGACACCAAAGTTGTCGTATCCACATGTTTCTGTGTTGTGTATGGTTGCGGTTACTGTGATGAGTTGCCCTATAAGTGATGTGTTTGGGGATATGATGTCTCCGGGGGATAGTGTAAGGTCTATGTGTGTATCGATTGTGAAATAGACTATGGAGTAATTCAGGTTCCCTGCTAAATCCTGGGCGTAGACCGTTACGTTATGCAGTCCCTCAATCAAGGAAGCACCGAATGACACAGATGAAATCTCGGGGGTTATTGAGGAGTCGTTCGTTTCCAGGACCAGTTTCCAGCTTCCATACCTTGTCTGGTTTGATGTGGGTAGTTCATAGAATACCTGGGGTGAGGCGTTTTCTTTAACCAAAACCCAGTTACTCCATGTTGTGTTGTCTGTGGACATGTTCACGTAAACTGAAACGTTTGTTCCTGCAGGGACTGTGCCGTCAAATTTGATCTGTTTCCAGACGGATCCTATGCCTTCTAAGGATTCTGCGTCTTGGGGGAGGGATGTTAGGTTGCCTGATAACGGATAAAATTTATCTTTATCTATGTTTCCGCTGCTTATATTCAGTGGACTCATAACACTATCGGAGAATGCCTTAGTTTTTGTGTTGTCAAATATTCCCGGATAAACCTGGAACCACCATAGGTTATTCATTACACCCGAGTAGGTCATTGTAGTCCCATCAATAGCATGCCCTAACAGATATTTTTGGCCTCCTATGCAACTGGTTAGGTCTAGTTTAGACCAGTTATTTTGTGTTGTGACAAAAGATATTGTCGGATAAGAACCACTGCTGTCAAAAACCGAATCATATCTATCACTTGCATCTACTTTAAAAATGCAGGCACCGATAACGCCTGTTGTATTGCCTGTTGAGTAGCTGTCATATCTCCCGGAGCTCTGATCGACACCAATCTGTCTGGGCCAATCGAAATTCCCAAAACTAAATGACGTATTTACTGCAACAGTCCAATTAAATCTTCCTTTTAGTTCGGTGTTTTCTCCTGAATAAAAAGTCCATGTGAAATTATAGTGGTTGACATATGTTGGTTTGCTTGAATTGAATTGAGTAAATATTATGGTTCTCACAGGCCCTGTCGTGATTTTATAATCCAATAACGCATAGGGCTCCACCCTACCTGTACCGCAATCACCCCATGCCAGGTATTCGTCAGGTATAATCCAATCCTGTGTTGAATCTATAGAATTTGTTCCATTTAATGTGTTTAGCTGGAGTAGACCGCCATTTGAGCGGGCACATCCTTCACTTCTTGTTCCTCCTGTTTTAATATCGACTACTGTAATGATGTTTCCGTTGTAGCGGAGAGTTATGTTTGAATCTGGGTTATATGCTGTCGTGAATGAAGGCGAATAATCTATGGCGTTCTTAATATTATCGGCTGTATCAAAGTAAATATAGAAATACTTTTTCGTATCCGGGGGAGTTGTTCCGTTCAGTATCCAGACTACCTCGCCAACGGCATTTGTTTGACTGTTATAACCATAAGTCTCATCAAACTGCGAGGATATTTCATAGATAATATTTCCTGTTGCATTATATTCAATAACCCTCACTGAATTATTATCAAATATGCAGCCGCTACAGCCTACATCACTTAACTTCTTAGTGAAGTTTATAATGTATTCGATTGGATAATCAGTCCGAATGTAATCTGTTGTATCTATCGTGACATTTATCCGATAATTCCACCTAAAATTCCACCAATCCAAATGTTCAAGGATTACCTGTTCATTACTCTCTTTAGTCGTATTTTCAAAACTAACACTCCCACTCCAATTACCTCCACCTGAACCGATAACCCAGTTCTTTGATAAATTCAGGAGACAGGAGGTTGCGTTGTTGCATGATTCATTTATTCCAGAGTCAAGAGAATACTCCATAGAATCTGAATAATTATCAGAAGATACAGCATTCAAGAGAGGGGTATTGTCGTTTGTATAAGAATTATTTTCCGGTACAATTATTGTAACTGTTGGCTTCACCGTATCCACAGTAACTCTAAAGATTCCGTTCTCAGACCAGTTGCCCCAGCTGCCTGCACTATTGTTTGCCCTGACCCTCCAGTAATATGTTCCGTCTGGGAGTGCTTCTCCTCCACTTAACGTATAATTCGAGTCCAGAATTCCTGTTTTATTCAGATTCAGACTTAAAAAGTCTGCGCTATCATCTATTTGCAGGTGATATATTATTGTTGAAATATTTGTTGAATCTGTCCAGTCGAATTCTGGTGTGTTGTTATTTGTATACGAATTATTTGTGGGGGTTAATAAGGTTACTGGTGTGGGTGGTAGGTCTATTGTGAAATAAATTGTGGAAGAATTCACATTCCCTGCATCATCTCTACCCCAGACAGTTGCAATATTCGCACCCTCAGAGCAGGTTATTGTTTTATTGATACAATTTTTAAAATCCCCGAAATAATATTTGTATACCTTGTCAACATCCCAATTAGTAATCCAAAAATAGGTTCCATCCTGAGTTACTCCAACGGGGTTGCCACCGGGTCCGGTATCAAAATTACCTGCATACGTTCCATTCATATAGTATTTGTCGATTTCATCAGCTGAGTTTTGAGTTACCCAAATATAGGTTCTGTCTTGGGTTATTCCACTTGCTCCCCCGTCTGTACTGAAACTGTCTCCGGTGTATGTTCCATTCATCCAGTATTTATATACGTTTCCATCTCCCCAGTCAGTAATCCAAAAGTAGGTGCCATTTTGGGTTATCCCATTTGGGTAGTCGTTAGCAGCTGTTGTGTTAAAATATTCTCCGGTGTATGTTCCATTCATCCAGTATTTGTGAACATCTTTATTACTATGATGAACAACCCAAAAGTAGGTTCCGTCTTGGGTTATTCCCGTACTTCCATTTGTCCCGAAGCTGTTTCCTGTGTATGTTCCATTCATCCAGTATTTTTTGATCGTGCCTGCTGGAGCATCAATAATCCAAAAGTAGGTTTTGTTTTGGGTTATTCCATAGGGGCTACCGGGTGTATTGAAACTTTCTCCAATATATTCTCCCTCTGCTGTAAAGCTAGTATTAGTTGTATGATTAACAGAATAGGCACACCAAACCAATGCTTCGCTGTAAGTCCAATTTAAATCTATGTTTAACGTGTTATATGTAATATTTTCAGGAGAGTTTAATGTTATATGTGGAGCAACTGTATCAACAGTCAATGTCATAGTCTCAGTTTTATTTGAATTACCTGCTAAATCTATCGAATAAGCATAATATCTATGTTCGCTATCTGTTAGATTTGTGAAATTCCGGTGTAACTGGTAAATTCCAGAATTGTATGAGGCGTTGATTTCCTCCGCTGAAAGGGCGCGGTTCCATATACGGACTTCATCTAGGATAGCTTTTGTTTTCTCTGGTCCATCAACTTTTACTGCGGAGAGATATACGCCCCCTACTGTTTTTTGTATGTCTATTGTCACACCACTAAACTCGTGAGATACACTCCCGTCTCTATAGCATTTTATTTGGGAATCACTAATTGCACAGGCTATATGTGACCATTCATTCAACGGTAGGTTACCTCCAACATAATCGCGCCAAAGAGTTCCATTCCACCAACTAAAGCCCCAATCTGGTGAGGAACCTCCGAAACATAGTTTCCATTGTTGCCCTGAACCTGGTTCATAATCTTTGGCAATAAAAGCATACCAATCATCTCTTCTCTGAGGATACACCCAGGTCTCCAAGGTCAGGGCTCCATTTAGGTTTAAAGATTCAGAATTTTGTATTTCAACGTAGCTATCAATTCCATCAAACTCTAATGCGTTTCCAAATTTTCCTGTTACTGTGATATTGTAGGTGAAATTTTTCATCACTCCATCATTCCCATAGGTTGAGTTATCGTAGACGGTTCCATTAGACAATACGTGTTCGAATGACCAGTATCCGACCAGTGAACGATTCCAGTCAATAAATGAGGAAGTCGGGGAGAGATCAACAACCGAGACATTAATATACGCCCAATTATTTGATGTGAGATTATCGTCTTCTGGTGTAGGATCTGTGAAGTTTATTTCTGGAGGGGTTGTGTCCACTGTTAAAGTCCGTATCTCGGTCTGGTTGACGTTACCTGCGAGGTCTTGAGCGTAGGCAGTATACTCATATATGCCGTCTACGAGGCTGGTGTAGTTGTTCTTCAGTTTCCATATTCCGGCGTTGTAGGAGGCGTTGATCTCTTCTGGTGTTAGGGAGCGGTTCCAGATGCGGACTTCATCGATGGTGCCGTTGAAATAACATGTTTGTCCTCCATCAGCCCAGGATCCGTAGTGACCTATTCTGAAATCTACTGATGCGGGGAAAACATCTGTAAACCACATTGTAGAGTTTTCCCCTGTACCTCCTAGGTTTTGTTTTTCCCCGTTAATGTAGGCTTCTATTCCTGAACCATTCTGCTGGAAAACTAGGTGACTCCAAGTGCCTGCAGAAATCGAACTCGAGGGCGTATTTAAATTGAATTGTGGGACGTTTGCAATTTCACCGTAAAAATTAATGTAGGATTCCCTCCACTCTCTAATGAAAATGATATCATCTACGCCTGTTTTTCTGAAGTTAAGCAGTTGGCTGTAGTAGTTATCTGCCTTTGGGTTAAACCACATTTCAATAGCGCCCTGGGATATGTTAAACTCTGGATCGTTTTTGTGGTCTGATAAATCCAGGTAATCACTAAACCCATCGAACTGCAGAGCAGAGCCGAATTTACCAGCCCCCCAATCTACAGGTCCCTGCTCTGTTACATAAATCCAGTCTAACTTAATCCAGTAACTATCTCCGGTAGATGAATTGAACACAAACCTCAAGTAGTCTATTGAACTCAGATTCGGGTCAGTTCCACCCGTCCCAGTATAAGAATCCAGAGCGTAATATATATCCGTCCACCATGTATTGGGAGTAAAATCAGGTATATCCCAGTATCCATAATTTTCATCTGAGTCATAGATGTAGAGTCTTTTATATGTGAAGTTTCCGGAGCTAACATTTGATTTAATGTAATAGTATCTCCTATCCTTTCCAGTCCAGTTCCATGTTCCAGTTTCATTGTAGATGATTTCATACTCCAGGTTTGTATTCGGATTTGACACCGCATCCACTAGTGATGCAGAACCCTCCATTTTATCGGTGGTATTCAGTGAAAGGGACGTACCCTGCCAGTCCGTGGTTGAATCACAACTACTTATGGTTGTCTGATCATAGAAATAAGTGGTTCCATTGTTCCCATACGTGGAATAATCATAGGTAATGTTGCCACTTCCCTCATTGAACCTCCACCACCCGATCAGAGAGTGGTTCCAGTCAATGAACGCGGTAGTGTTATAGGTATCGTTGACTGATACATTTACGTAAACCCAGTCCTTGCTTCTGTAGGAATCGTTGTCTGGGGTCGGGGAGGTGAAGTTTATTATTGGATTTGCCGTATCCACTGTAACAAACCTCCTCGCAGTCTGGATCCAGTTGCTTGTTGTGTTCTGTGCCCAGAGAGTATAATTGAAGGCGTAGTTTGGGAGGTTGGATATATTTATGTACCAGTTCGTTGAGGCGGAGTTTGTCATAGAGATATTATAATACCCTGTAGAGTTGCCCCACTCTAGCAGGGACTGGTTCAGGTTTTCGTCGGATGTGATGTTTATGTAAACCCAGTCATTATTTCTGTAGGTGTTGTTCTCTGGCGTTGGGGGTACGAAGGTTATGTTCTCTGCTACCAGGTTGTGGGCGTACTCTACGTCAGATCCGAACCTGAACTGGAGGGTGTGCCTTCCAGTGGTCAATACCTTGGAGATCTCATATCCTGTTTCGTTGCAGGAATAGTTTGATATGAAGACGGAGCCGTTTATCCATTCATAACTTAGGGTTGTGTTGCCGCATTTTATTTCAAGGAATTCTAGGTCACTGCCAAAGTAGGTTCCGTCTACTGCTGCTATTTTAAGGTTTGCCTGTTCTTTTGTTTCAAAGCGAACAGTCCAGTTTCCGTTAAGGGTGGGGTAGGATTGGATGTTTATTACTGTTAAGTCGGCTTCCACTTCAAAGGATTGGTTGCTTAGTTGAGGTACGATCCAGTAGATTCTATCTTTTCTAAGGGTTACGTTGTATACAGGGTTTACGGTTACGTCTATTCTGGTTTCGTTTATGAGGTGATACAACCTCAGGTTGTAGAGGGTTTCTTCTATGTCTGTGTATGCTTTGACGTTTGTGTAGTGGACGGATGAGTCAGATTTTATATCTACTTGTTTTAGGTATCTTGTTTTGTTTTCTATTAGTTGCTCTTCTTTGTAGGGGGCTGGTGTCGTGTATTCGATTATAAGTTTGTTGGTTTCGTTTGGCTGGAGCAGCCCGGATATATTTTGTTCTGTTGTTTGTGCACCTGTTTTTTTGTTTTTTGTGTTGTGTACTTGGATGTTTGATGCATCCGGCGGAAGGTCTTGGGTTAGGCTTACTTTGAGTGGAGAATCGTTGTTTTTGATGGTTATTTTCTTCACCCAGCTGACTGGCTTATATAGTTCCGCTGTTCTCTGAATCACTTCTACTGCAGGTGGTTTAGTCTCGTTTGAGATAACCTCAAAGCTTGTGTTTAATTCTTTGGTTTCGTTTTGTAAGGAGAGTTTTGTGTGGATCAGGTAATCTCCCAGAAACTCTGGAATGTAGAGGTGGGTGAAGCTGCCGAAGTTTTCTTTCAGGGTTGAGTAGAGTTCTCCTAGTGGGTTTTGTATGGTTAGGTTGGTGGTGGTGTTTTCTGGTGCTGTGATAGTGATGCGGACGGTTTCGTTTAGAAGATAAATGGGTTTGTTGGTTGTAAGAGACGAGGTTTTAAGAAGGGATTTTGTCTGGTTTTCTGGTTCTATGGTTTCTTCCAGGGATTGTGTCACTGTAAAATAGGTTGATATGTTGCTGCTTTGGTTGTGGAGAGAAAAGAATGCTTGGATGGAGTAGTTTCCGGTGGAGTCTGGGGTGTAGATGTGTGTGAAGGAGCCGGTTTTTTCTTTCTGGGTGGTGTACGTGATGTTAGATGGGTTTTGGATTGTTAGGTTCGTTGATGTGTTTTCGGGTGCAGTCACTTGTATGCGAACGGTTTCATTCAGTTGATATATTGGTCTATCTGTTGAGAGCTCGAAGAATAGATCGCCTGAGTTAGAAAATTCGGAGAGGATGAGGTCTGCACAGAAAATTAAGCTGAATGCTAACACTACTAATAATATTCTATTCTTCAAGCCAAACCACCTGTTTTCTTCCAAGCCAAACTATTTGCCTGCTTCACCAAATCAAGCAAGCTGAGATACTCAACCACCCACTAAAACGCCATAAGTTTATTGAATCTCCTTGTTTAAATATACCCTAAAATTATATAACTGAGAAGTTCACAGCTTCCTCCTTT
Organism: Candidatus Altarchaeota archaeon; assembly: GCA_030609775.1. GTDB lineage: Archaea > Altiarchaeota > Altiarchaeia > IMC4 > QMZM01 > JAUWTD01. The sequence goes on along the minus strand of JAUWTD010000005.1, from coordinate 12,007 downwards.
AAAAAAAGAAAATCGGTCTGTATTCTATTTTTAGGTTTTTTGATTTTCTAACACTTTTTTGCCGTGTTTTTGTGGAATGATTTTTTTGTTTCCTCCAAAATCTTTGTCTAATCCTGTGCCGTTAAAGAATCGGTCAAGGAATACGGATAGTGCGGAGATCTCTGAGTGCGGTTGGTTTCCGATGGCGACATTGTAGTCGACCAGGGAGTAAACCTCTGAAGGTACTTTTTTGCCTCCGATTATGATTAGTTTGTCTTTGGGTGTTTCTTTTATCTTATCCATGCATTGGTTTATGTTTATTCCATACATGGTGAGATGGATTCGGTCTCCTCTGAATTCTTTTATGTATTTTTTCCAGTTTTCTGTAGTATGCACCTTAAAAGAGGAACCCCACTCGGAGACAACCTGCTGTATGCTTTCCTCCACCAGGGGATCCTTTAAGTCCATGACGAGTTCGCAGGCTCCAAAAGCCCGTGCAACCAAACCTATGTGTGTGCTGATTCTCTTGTCTCTCATATACCTATGCCCTAGGCGGAGGACGGTTACTTGCATTCTTTTTTGTATTATAAAATATAGGTTTGCATGGTAAGTATAGGGTTCTGGCTGGGTGTTTTTGGGTTTGTTGTAATGCGTTTTGAGGGGTTTTTTAAACCCCTCAGATACTCGTTGTGATGGTCAACCTTTCTGAAGGTTGTTTTTTAGCGTTTCTTTTTCTTTTGTTTTTTCCCTGAAAGAAAACAGATTCCGCGAGCTGCAAGAATCCCTGTTGCTGCAGCAGTTATTATCCCTCTGGAAAGGCCGGTGCCGTCTCCTGCAGCGAATAAGCCTTTGATGTTTGTCTCCATTCTATCGTCTACCTGTAGTTGTGTTGCATAAAATTTTATTTCGGGAGCATAGAGTAATGTAGAGTCTGATGCAACCCCTGGGATCACGTTATTAAGCTTTTCCAGGCCTTCAATTATGTCTGTTACGATCCTATGCGGCAGAGCCATTGATATGTCTCCGGGTGTGTAGTCGTCTAGTGTCGGCTGAACAAGGTTTTGCAGGATGCCTTTCATATGAGATCTACGTCCCCTCCTCAGGTCACCTAATCTCTGAAGTATCGGTTTCTTGCCGCCGATTGTTGTAGCAAGCTTTGCTATGGATTTTCCGTATTTGATTGTGTTTTCAACAGGTTCTGTGAGCTGTACTCTCACAAGGAATGCGAAATTTGTGTTCTCGGAGTTCGCCCCACGTAAGGCGTGTCCGTTTACACCTACGACGTCATTGTATTTTTCCTTGACAACAAAACCTCTGTGGTTTGTGCAAAATGTCCTCACGAAATCATCATATCTCTTAGTTTGTATGTGAAATTTAGGGTCCCGGTTTATCTTGGTTATGTGATCCATTATGATTGAGGATACCTCAACCCTGACGCCAACGTCTATTGGACCAAATTGTTTCTCTATATTATGTTTCTCTGAGATTCCGCTCATCCAGTATGCTCCAATGCGTCCTGGGGCGGTTATAACATATTTTGCATTAATCTTTCCCCCGTCTGATAGTTTTATTCCTCTGCAGGTGTTATCCTCTATGATAAAGTCTTCAACCTTTGTATCCAATAGAAACTCTACGTTGTTTTTTATAAGGTGTTCTTTAAATTTCTTTATTAGTATGGGTGTTTTGTCGCTTCCAATATGTCTTTGGGGTATCTCTATGAATCTTATGTCTTCTGTGGCGGCCTTTCTCTTCAACTCCTTTATCTTTTTTTTGTCTATCCCATATAGTTTATCCGGTCCGCCGAATTCCAGAAATATTTTATCTACTTCATCAACAAGCTCCCATGCTATCTTCTGATTTTTTGTTAGCTCAGAGAGGTCTCCTCCTATATCGGGTCTAAGATTTAATGTTCCGTCTGAGAAGGTTCCTGCTCCTCCGACACCTGACATTATGTCTCCGTTTCTTTCGTCGACATCTTTGCCTTGGTCAACTACTATGATCTTCAGGTCTTGGTCTATTAACTCATTTGCTGCAAACATTCCAGCGGGTCCTGCACCGATTATGACTACATCATATCCCTCATATTCTTTCTCGTGTTTTTTTCCCATTTTTTTTCTCCTCGCGTTTTTTTTTAAATCTTGGGTATGATTATGATTTCATCTTCTTTCCCTGCAGTGGTTGTTTTATTGTTGATGTGGAGGTAGGCAGTTATTGCAGCGAATATTGCGTCAAGTTCGTCTTTGCTAAGCATTCTTTGGTCTATGCTGCCTTCTATTCCCGAGGTGATCAGGTTTTTTTGCATTATTCTTTCTTTTTTGTTGTGTAATCCAAGGATTTTTGCAGTGGATTTGGATGAAACCTCAATGAAGTCTATGTTATGTTCTTCTAGTTTTTTTGCAAGTGCGCATCCTCTTATTGCAAGGGTCTCCATTCCCCGGAGGGTCACGGGAAGTACTCCGTAGTCATGAAGTTCGCTGTCGCATTCCCTATTTTTGCCTATATAATTTAAGGGAGCATCCACTGCAACAAGATCTGGTTTCGTCTCTTTGAGTATGTCAATTATCTCTGAATCAGAATGCAGTATGCTTGTAGAAACATGTTTTCGGTCGTCTGTCGTCTGCATTATACAGAAGCCTGTATCATTTTTTGGATTTCCGGCGAGGTCTATTCCACCGACTTTCACTTTTTCTTGGATTCGGTGTACTCACATTTCCCGCAGGATAACCTATCTCCATGATCTGCAAGGAATACGCCGTCACCACATTTTGGACAGGTCTTATTTTTTCTTATGAGTTTATCCTCTTTTATTTCATAGAGTTTCCATTTATTGCTCATTTTCCCCCTCCTTCAGTTGTTTTCTCTGTTTTTTCTTTAGGTGTTTCTTTGCTCTTTGTTTCTTCTTTAGGTGTTTTCTCGCTTTTTGTTTTTTCTTTGTCTGTTTTTTCGCTTTTTGTTTCTTCTTTGTCTGTTTTTTCGCTTTTTGTTTCTTCTTTGTCTGTTTTTTCGCTTTTTGTTTCTTTTTCTGGTTCAAGGTTCTTTTTTATCTTGTTTTTTTGTTCTATATCTATGCTTTCTTTGTCTTCATAGATTTTTACGTATCCTGTTGCCGACTGTTTGCCGTATTCTGACTTTATGTTGTCTACAACCGTTAGATTTTTGTCTAACTTCAGAGTGGAAACTAGTTCCTTTTTAACATCCATTAGCTTTGGAGTAACTCCTATGTAGGCTACTTTAAATTTAATCTCCCTTCGGTTAAGCAAAGGGTTTTTCCGGTCATCTGTTATCTCTATTTTCATTCTCTCATCCTTTTTATTATTTCTTTAACTTTATTTTTTGTTTTATTATCTACTCTTACTGCAACGATACCTTCTTTAGGCTGTCCGTAGAGGACTAGTGATCCTATGGCTGCACGGTCTATGGCTGCAAGGGTTATAAGATCTTCTTCGCCGTTGACTTTGATTTTGTAGTCTAATCTGCTATTTAATGCTGTATCCATTATCTTGAAGGCCTCCTCATTCAGGCTTCCCGGGGGGTTTTCTAGTTCTATTTCTTTGGCATCAAGTTCCTTGATTTCTCTTGGTATCGGAATGTTTTTTCTCTCAACTTTGCCGTCATAGACGCAAATCTTTGGTTTTATGCCTGCGTTCAATACAGTTTCTGTTGTTTTGTCTCCAACACATATCACTGTACACGGGTTTATCTCTATTTCTTCATATATTCCTTTTTTTATTTCCTCATCCCCTTTTAGCACACGACCTATCGGTTTCTTAAGCTCCTTTCTGAGTTGTTCGGGTAACCTTAAAAAGGACATATTATCTAACCTTTAATGCATACTCTCCTGGGACCTTTATTTGCATCTTCTTTGCAATTTCTGAGTTATCTGAATCTATGATACTGATGTAACCGCTCCAATGTGTGGATGTTACGCCCCCGCACACTGAACATGTGTCTTTTTCCGTTAGTTTATGACATTTTCTGCAGGCTCGCATTTTTTTTTTTATTCCTTCTTTTTATTATTACTGTTTTTTTTATTATCGTCTTTTTTATTTTGGATTTTTTTCTCATCCTCCAGCCATTCAGGTTTCCCTAGATATGGTTGCCTCATCGTAAGGCCGAGTTTTGAGTTAGCGAACTTGGGTTTGAGGCTTACTGAGACAATTCTTGCCTTGACTGTGTCTCCAAGTTTCAGTGCTTTCTTGCTTTCTTTTCCAATGAGCATGGAATTTTTTTGATCGTAGCTCATATAGTCCTCTGTTATCTGCGATACGTGGGCTAATCCATCCATTGGTCCAAAGTTGATGAAGGCTCCGAATTCTATAATCTCTGATACTGATCCTTCAATGACTTCATTTAGCATTGGCTGATATACAAGCATATCTAATGTTACTTTATAGTATACGGCGCCATCACCCATTATGATTTTTCCCTCTCCGCATTCTTTGACATCTGTCACTGCGAGGATAATTCCTATATTCTTGTTTATCCTGCCTGTAACTGCGTTCTCAAACTCTGATATTATTGCCGCATCCAACTCTTCGTTGAATCTTTGTGGGGGTAGTCTTACCGTGTCCTCAACTGTCAGTATCTTATACATTTTTTTCCTCTCTCTCTTCGTTAGATAATAACAAAGCCATATACGATTATTAATTCAAGGAATAGTAGTGCTATCATGTTCACTACTTTTATCAGGGGGTTTAGGGCTGGTCCTGCGGTGTCCTTGAATGGGTCTCCTACTGTATCTCCTACTATTGCTGCTGCATGGGTTGGTGTTCCTTTTCCTCCATAGTTTCCATCTTCAATATATTTTTTTGCATTATCCCATGCGCCTCCACCTGTTGTCATTTGTATAGCTAATAGTAAACCTGTTACGATGCAGCCTACTAGTAGACCTCCTAATGCTAGGGGGCCTAGTATGAACCCGACTAGTAATGGTGTGAATACTGCTATTAGTGCAGGAACCGTCATCTCCTTTAATGCTGCTTTTGTGACGATGTCTACGCAGCTGGCATAATCTGGTTTGGCTGTTTTTTCCATGATGCCTGGTATCTCTTTGAATTGTCTTCTAACCTCTTCTACTATCTCGAATGCTGCTTTGCCGACAGCGTTCATACAGAACGACGAGAATAGGAATGGCAGCAGTCCTCCGATAAATAAACCTATGAGGACTGAAGGCATGCCTATGTCGAATACGAGGCTTGATCCTGCTTCCAGACCGAATTTGTTCATAAGATCATGGTTTATGATTGCTATTTCAACTTCTTGTGTGTATGCTGCAAACAACGCCAATGCTGCTAGGGCTGCGCTGCTGATTGCAAACCCCTTTGTGACTGCTTTTGTTGTGTTGCCTACTGCGTCGAGCGCATCTGTCACTTCCCTGACCTCTGGGTCAAGGTTTGCCATTTCAGCTATTCCTCCGGCGTTGTCTGTGATTGGTCCATATGAGTCCATTGTCACAATCAACCCTGTTACTGAAAGTAACGCCATTGCTGCAATTGCTATCCCATATACTCCTCCAAAGTGGTAGGATACTAATATTGCTGCGCATATGCTTAGTACAGGGAATGCTGTACTTTTTAGGCCTACTGCAAGACCTGTTATCATATTGGTTGCAGGTCCTGTCTGGGATGCTTCAGCAATTGCTTTTACCGGCGGATAACTTTGTGACGTATAATATTCTGTAATCACGATTATTGCAAAGGCAACACCGAGCCCTGCAAGGGATGAATAAAATATTCCCATGGAATCTACTAAATCAACTCCCTTTAGCATGTAGTCTGTTATAAAATAGAAAAGTATTGCAGCAACAGTGTATGCTATAATAACCCCTTTGTACATGGCTTTCATTATCCTGCCGTCTTTTACCGTTCTAACAAACAAGATACCAATTATTGATGCAATGATTCCTGCTGCTCCGAGAACCAGCGGATAGAGTACTAAAACGTCTGTTTTATTCATGAGGTAACCTAAAAGCATCGCGGCAATGGCTGTCACTGCGTAGCTTTCAAAAAGGTCTGCGCCCATGCCTGCGCAGTCTCCTACGTTGTCTCCTACATTGTCTGCGATAACTGCAGGGTTTCTTGGGTCGTCTTCAGGGATGCCTGCCTCTACCTTTCCAACAAGGTCTGCTCCCACATCAGCAGCTTTCGTAAATATGCCTCCTCCGACTCGTGCGAATAAGCTGACGAGGCTTGCACCAAAACCAAATCCAATAATGAGTCCGGGATCCTTGAATAACTGATAGAATAATGTAACTCCAATCAGGCTTAGGCCAACGACGAATAAACCTGTTACGGCTCCTCCCCTGAAGGCCAGCACGAAGGCGTTGTCAAGACCGGTTCTTGCGGCATTCGCAACTTTTGTGTTCGTCATAACAGAAACCGTCATTCCAATATAACCTGCAAGCCCTGAGAATACGGCGCCTGTAATGAATGTCACTCCCGTCTGCCAGTTTATGGCAACTGTCAAGACTACAAATAATATGATTGTGAAAATGGCAATTGCTCTGAATTGTCTCTTCATGTACGCAGTTGATCCTGCTTTTATGGCGCCGCTTATTTCTATCATTGCATCTGTTCCATCCTCCTGCTTCTTCAGATTAACCACTATATACCCTGCAAACAGCAGAGCCAAAAAGCCTGATACAAAAATCAATGTTGTCAGTTCCACGTTTTCACCTTTGAAAATATAACTTAGTTTTTATTTAATAAATTATACGAAATCCAGATAGTTTCTACTTCGCATGCCAATTAATGTTATTCCTGCTTCTCTGAGCTGTTTTCTTAGTTTTTTATCGTTTGTGCAAACTATCGTGTTTTTTTTATCCTTTCTTGAAAGGTTGATTATTTCTTCATCAACCATTCCCTGGCTTAAAAGCACTCTTATATCTTTTTTCTCTATTAGCTGGAGGCCAATCTTTGCAGCAATCTTGTCACTTCCCTTGTTTTCCTGTCCGTCAATAATCCGCTCCAATTCTTTTATAACCCCTTTGAGTGTAACAAGTTCGTATTTTTCTTTAATGAGTCTATGTATTTCCTCGAATATATCAATCTTTTGGGCATATGGTATCATCAGAAAGTTTGTATCTACTATAATTTTTTTCATGTTATCCGTCTTCTTTGACGATTCCATACCCTATAAGGCGCCATCTGGCTCCGAAGCGTCTGCTTATGGCGACCAAGTCACCTTCTTCAACGCAAACAGGAAGCTTTAATTTTATCTCTCCTTTCTTTGGGTCTGTGACTATGCCCACTGTTATCGCGCTACCTGCTGACATCATAAGGGCCTCGTTTTTTTCTACGGCAGTTATATTGATCTCCTCTTTGGTCCCTATAAGTCTCTTAAGAAGCTTTATCTTCAATCTCAGCTTATCTTTTGCCTTGGGCAGGGTTCCAGGTATGCCTATCACATTCCCTGATAGATTATCTGATTTTGTGAGAGACGGATCAAGTTTGGTGCAGATGGCAATCAATCCACCTGGGCGAGCTTCGTCTATCTTCTCATTCCCTACAGATAAGTTAACTATCTCTGTCTGTATTGGCGTATACGTATTCTTTTTCTTAACTCCTGGACAGAATTCTATCTTGTCCCCTACCTTGAATTTACCCTGAAGTATTGAGCCTCCGACAATACCTCCTTTTATTTCATCTAGTGTAGTTCCTGGGCGATTAACATCAAATGATCTTGCAACACGCATCCTTGAAGTTTTTTCTGTATTCCGTTCAGGTGTCTGAATCCTATCTTCTATTGCTTTTATCAGTAAATCAATGTTTGCGTTGTAGTGTGCTGCTATAGGTATTATAAGTGAGTCTTCGGCTATTGTGTCTTTCACAAACTCCTTTATTTCATCATGGTTTTTTTTGGCATCCTCTTTTGAAATCAAATCTATCTTATTTTGTGCTATGACTATGTTCTCAACTCCAAGAATATTTAATGCCATCAAGTGTTCTGCTGTCTGAGGCTGCGGGCATTTTTCGTTTGCTGCAACGACAAGCACTGCTCCATCCATTATAGCTGCACCTGAGAGCATCGTCGCCATAAGGGTTTCATGGCCAGGCGAGTCTACAAACGACACCTTCCTTAAAAAATCTGTTTCAGAACCGCATTTCGGGCACTTCTTTTGCGTACAATAACAACTTGGTTCATCACATTCCCTGCACTTGTAGAATACACAATCTGCATAACCTAAACGTATGGAGATCCCTCTTTTTATCTCCTCTGAGTGTTTATCTGTCCATATACCCGATAATGCCTTTGTAAGTGTTGTTTTCCCATGATCTACATGACCTACTAAGCCTATGTTTATTTCCGGCTGGATGTTCTGATGCATTCTTTGTCTATTCTACCTATTTTTCTTCTTTCTCACCTACACTAAGAAGCTCATCTATACTTTTTTTACCCTTGACTGTGATCTTCATATTTATCTGTGTTATATCCTCACTGATGATCTCTCCTATGACCCTTTTCCTCTTCCGGAGTTTCCCTTTCTTGCGGTATCCTACTCCCTCTTTCATAAGTATTCTTAATGCTCCTTTTCCTAAGACACCTTTCTTCATGGGGAATCCGCCTTTGTCGCTTCCTCCTGTAATCTTCAGCGTGTATCCTGCAAGACCAAAAATAGCTCCATCTAGTTCGTCACCTATCATCTTACCATTGACTTTTTTGGCTTTGTTGTCCTTTATCTCCTGCTGATAGCTTTTCCCTGTCTCAGAATCTGCTATCACTATCTTAAATTCCATTGTAATCCTTTTAGAATTTAGGCTACTAGCCTGTAGTTTTAAACATTAGAGTGAATACATAAAAACGCTTAACATCTACCCTATTCTCCTCTGTATAATCTCTCTTATCTGTGATGCATCAGCTCGTCCATTAATCTTTGCCATCGCTTTTCCCAGAAGCACTCCAAGGGCTTTTCTACCCATCGCCTCTATGGTGTCTGCATTTTCCTTGATTATTTCATCTGTTATTTTTTCCACATCCTCCTGTGTTAGGCTCTGGAGTTGTTTCTCTTTAACAACCTCTTCTGCGGATTTTACGGGTTCCTCTGCAAGCCCTGCGATAATTTCAGGTATCACCCCTTTTGTTATCCGGCCTTCACTAATTTCCTTAAAGATATCCATGTAGTGTCTCTCCTCTAGGTTATTTGTGTCTACACCATATTTTTTCTTAACCTCTTTAGGTGTTGAGAGGATTGTGGTTGCAATCAAGGATTTCTTAATCTCTGGAAATTTATCTGCTAATCCATCGAATGCAAAAGACCACCTGCTTTTAACTAACTGATTTGATAGCTCTTTACCTAAACCCATCTCCAGAGATCTTTCTATTTTTTCTTCAGGTAATTCAGGCAAATTCTTAACTATTTTATTCATTCGATTATCTGTGATAATCAATGGGGGTTCATCTGTTTCTGGATACATCCTTGCCGAACCCGGCAGGGGACGCATAAACTCTGTGCCACCCTCCTGTTTTGCCTTCCGTGTCTCCTCTGGAACACCCTGTAATGCAATCTTGCACCTATTAATTATCTCAGTTAACGCATTCTTTGCTATATTCTTTTCCTCAACGACTAATGCAAATGCATCATCTTTTTTGACTCCAAGGAAATCGTTTACTGATTTGACCTCGTCTTTATCTATTCCATAGCCTGGGAGCTCATCTGAGTGGAATATTCCCTTAACCCCTGCGGATGCTTTTGCATACTGGGCGAGTTCTGGACCGAGTTTTCCCTTAAGCAGACCCTTCATGCCCGTAAGTCTTACTGCGATAACCTTTGACCTTCTTTTTAGCATATCTGATACAAGACCTGATTTAGTGTTTTTAAAGATACTGGTCACATCAATGAATTCAGTCTCCAGATCTTTTTCTTTCACTGCCCGCCTCTCTAACTCATTTTTAACTTCAATTAACATCAGCTGCCGGTTGACTTCATTTTTGACTATATCCTTTATTATTCTTAGATCCTGCACTCCCTTAATCTCTATTCTTTCCCCTCCCCGGATAGATACGTTCAGATCCTGTCTTATCGTTCCCAAGCCTCTTTTCACCTTCCCTGTTGCCCTTAGGATCCTTCCAAGTTTTTCAGCGACCGTTCTAGCATGTTCGGGATTTTTTATGTCTGGGTTAGTACATATCTCAATTAAAGGTATGCCTAACCTATCCAGCCTATACGTTATCTTATTCTCTTTCTCCTCTATCTTACGTGAAGCATCCTCTTCAAGACAGATCAAGGGAATATCTATTCTACCCTCTTCTGTATCTATGTGTCCCTCCATTGCAACCAGGATGGTTCTCTGAAAGCCGGAGGTGTTTGAGCCGTCTATTACGGTCTTCCTCATAACATGGAGTTCGTCAACTGGTTTAGCATCCAGTAGAGTTGAGATCTCAAGTGCGATATCAAGGGCTTCCTCATTTAATTGATGCGGGGGTTCCTCATCCAACTCCACCAAACAGGTTGTATCAGAGTAAGCCTGGTATATCATCTCCCGATTTCTCAGAAATTCATATAAGGTTGCCGGGTCAACGCCCCCCACCTCCCCGGCAACAGCCCTCATCTTTCTTTTGGTAAAAATATCTGGTTCTTCATCCCGGATAATTGAAGGACAACTACAAAACAATTTATGGGTATCCAGCTGTTGATGGATCTCTATACCACACTTAAATCCGAGTTCTGAGTAATTAGGTTCGGCCATGTTTTTTGCTTTATTCAGAATTAAGTTATCGTTTTATGTGTTGAAAAACCAATTCAAAAATCCTCTAATTCTTTTTCAGTGCTTACGATATGTGTTCCTTTGAACCCTTCCCTGATTTCTTCAGGGAATTCGGTTTCGGATATAAGTTTTTTGGCTTTCAGTTTCTTGCATAATATCAATGTTTTTGCGTCGTTTAACATGATGCCGTACCGGTCTGAGAGATCCTCTGCTGCAACCATCTCTGAGTCACTTAGTTCTATGAAGGTGAGTTTGTCCGCCCTCCAAATTCGGTCTGATGCAGTGTAAACCTTTCTGTATTTTTTGGTTAATTTATCTAACATATCTTCTTTAATGAATTTCTTGATTGCTGAGTCGTCTAAAACAATCTTTGTCCTCCTCTTCCATAAAAGGATGCCGCCGAAGGCAGCCAATAGGGGAAGTAGGAGGCTTCGGATTTCTTGGGGTAAATCCTCTATCACATACAAGATAGGCTTATTTTTCACGTTTGTGTATCTTTTATCGTATCCTTTAAGCTCAAGCAAATATAATCCGGTTTTAGATGGAATGTAGGGTATTACCTGATACGTGCTTAATCCTTCCGGTGTTATGTTAAACTGAGTTATTTCTCCATCAGGCCCTTTCACTATGAGGTAAAGCCCGGTTCTTGGATTCATCACCACAATCCTTAATTCTTCACCTTTATACCCCGGGGTTTCGACTTTAACCCAGGGACAGCTCCCACAGGGTCCACCACAATCAATCTTATTTTCTTCTGGACCCTGTAATCCGTCATCGCAGACAGATATCCTACATACGTTATCATAACAGAATCCACTTAAACAATCTATGTTCTCTCCACATGTTTCTCCGCTGCTGCAGGGCGGACAATGTCCGCCGCAGTCTACGTCGGATTCGCATTTATCTTTCATGTTGTTGAGGCAGATACTGGAGGCATTATATACCATAGATACTGTTTCTCCGGATGAGGTGGTTTCGTTTGTTATTACCCGTATGGTTCTGCAAGATGGACAGCTTCCGCCGCAGTCTATGGCTGATTCGTCTTCGTCTAATATGTTGTTGAAGCAGTGGCAGGGCAGGCAGCTTCCTCCGCAGTCTACGCTGTCTTCTCCGGGGCCCTTTATCCCGTCAAAGCAATTTGAGGCCGTGCATACTCCGTTAAAACACCACCCTGATAAGCAGTCTTCGTTTATTTGGCAGCTTTTTTCGTTTATGCAGGCTGGGCAGCTTCCTCCGCAGTCTATGTCGGATTCGTCTCCATCCAATACCTCATTAAAGCAGCCGCAAGGCGGACAGGATCCGCCGCAATCTGTATCTATCTCGTC
>JAUWTD010000076.1 GCA_030609775.1 Candidatus Altarchaeota archaeon | reverse complement strand
ACTAATTTACTACTAATATCTACTAAATTAGTATTTAAACTCTATTTTCCAAATACTATTTACTACTAATATCTACTAAATTAGTATTTAAACTCTATTTTCCAAATACTATTTACTACTAATATCTACTAAATTAGTATTTAATATTTTTTTGAAATGAAACTACCTCAAAAACCCGATTTTGATTGGCGAAACATCCTTAGAAATGAATCGAAAAATGTTTTCGAATTAGCCGAGAAAAAAAACAAATTCAAAAAACTTAAAGAATACAACGACAGAAAATATTATTACTGGAGTGATTTAATTTATAGAATCAAAGACGATGCAGAGAGAAAACATATGTGGATTCTGATGAAATTTATTCGTTCAGGCAGATATGATACCATCCCCTTTGAACCTTTCACGCTGAAATATAGCAGTTTACCAGATATAAACAAAAGATTGCATCGATTTGATAAATTTTTAGCAGGCAACCTAACAGTCCAAAGCAGAGATCTGAGGTTAGAGCCAAGATATATTGTCAGTTCTTTGATGGAGGAAGCAATTGCTTCAAGTATCCTGGAAGGGGCAGTTACTACAAGAAAGACTGCAAAGGAAATGTTGAGGCGAAGAAGAACCCCCCAGAGCCGAGCTGAAAAAATGGTTGTAAATGGTTATGAAACCATGCAAATGATCATTGAAAAGAAAGACTGCGAATTGACACCGGATTTTCTATTAGATATACAAACATCTATCACAAAAGGAACTCTTGAGGATGAAAGAGATGTGGGTAAATTCAGGGACAATAATGAAGTATTACTGATTGACAGAGATGATGTAGTGCATTATACGCCCCCAGACTATAAGAAAGTAAAACAGTTAACTAAAAAAGTTTGTGATTTCGCAAATGACGACAGTGAATTTATCCACCCCATCATAAAAGCGTCTATCCTGCATTTTTTAATTGGATACATACATCCTTTTAATGATGGAAACGGACGAAGCGCAAGAAGCGTTTTTTACTGGTATGTTCTCTCAAGAGGTTATTGGCTTTTTCAATATATGCCTCTTTCAAGAAGAATTCTGAGATCCCGGAAGAAATATTCAACCGCATACCTTTATACAGAATATGATGAAATGGATTTAACCTATTTTATAAAATATATTGTAGATTGTGTAGATGATTCATTAAATGATTTATTAGATTATATCAAAAGAAAACAGATAGAACAACATGAAGCCAAGTTAATTCTTGAAAGATTAACTGATTTGAACTTTAGGCAGGCAAATATTTTAGAAGAAATGCTGAAAAACACAAACAAATATTATTCAATACAAGAAATATCAGAGACATACCGCGTAGTTTATCAAACAGCAAGAAATGATTTGTTATACTTAACAAAAAAAGGATACTTAACTATGAGGAAAATATCCCGAACATATATGTTCATCTGTGATGAAAAATGTATGAAAAAAATTATGATTAAGTCATAGAATGCGTGTGTTCAACTCAGATGAATGGATTCATGTGAGTTCTTTTTTTGGGGTGTTGGAGAGGGAGGGATAACGCAAATACTATTTTTAACTACTATTAACTACTAATATCTACTAAATTAGTATTTAATGTTTTTTTGAAATATGTGTTTTACATTCTAGAAACAAAAAATAATATGTTATGAAGAAGGAAAAAATATTGTTTTTATTCATTGTTTTGTCTGTGGCTTTGAGCGGATGCCTTGATTTTTTATTTGAAGACCCGATAACTCAGGAGGCGATAGATAAAAAAGACCCTGAGATATGTAAACAACTCGACAACGAAAGAGATAAGCTACAATGCTTCCGGAAGGTTGCGGTTGCAGATAAAAACCCAGATATCTGTAAAAACTACCTTAAAGACAAACCCGAGGCAAAGGATGACTGCTACATGTATGTTGGACCGGAAGTGAATAATTTAGACATATGCAACAAGATAACCGATCCAAAGAAAAAAAGCGAATGCTACATGCAGATAGGGATAAATAAAAAGGATGCAAACATTTGCAGCCAAACAAAAAAACTCAACGAACAAGCAGGCAGCGAATGCTACAAAGAGGTTGCGATATCAAAAAATAATCCCGACCTGTGCGCTGAATCCACGGGCCGATACAAAGACGACTGCTATGCAATCTTAGCTGAAAACAATAATAGAGTTGACTTATGTAAAGAAGTGAATACACCCTATTTGAAGGAGAACTGCTACCAGAACATTGCCGAGGCAACAAACAAACCCGAGATATGCGACAACTTGCCTGACCCCGACAAGATAGCGGCCTGTAAGGGAAGAGTGACAGGGGACATAAATGCATGCAACAAGATAACTGACTCCAACAAAAAAGAACAATGCTACGCCGCCGCCGCATCTCGAAGCGGAAACGAGGACGGCTGCGTGAGAATAAACCACCCACAACTAAAAGAGACCTGCTACCAAAACGTTGCCGCAGCCACCGGAAAAGAAAGCCTATGTGATAAAGCAAACCCCAACCAAACAGATCGCTGCCTATCGGATGTGGCAAAGAAAAACAAAAACCCTGCGACCTGCGAAAAAATAAAGGACATATATGAACAAAACATCTGCTTTGAAAATATTGCAATAGCAACCAACAAAAAAGACGTATGCGAAAATATTGCAGACCCCGAAAGACAGAAAACCTGCGAAGAACGGGTAAAGGAGAGAAACAAAGAGGAAGGAGGCGGCTTAATCAACGACTTAGCTGAAGGAATCGGGGGATTATTAGGTGGCGGAGAAGAAGAAGAAAAGAGTGAAGAGGTCGTAGAGGAGACTGCCGGGGAAACGGAGGCGACTGATACGGCGGATGGGAAAAGCAGTGAAGGAGTGATCGATAAGCCGCTGGAATATGGGTTAGATGACTTAGACGACAACGGATGCAACCCAGTTCAGATAGCTGTGAAGACAAGTGACGGAGACACAATCTGTCAATGTAAACCCGGATACAAAAAAATCTATTTAGATAATAGACCTTACTGCCAGTTCGACAAACCCGAGGGAACCGATATGTCAGATAATGATTTAAAGAAGGTAGAGCATACAATACGGAACCTATGGAACTATGAAAGCAAGACCATAACAGTGAAGGTAGATGGAAAAGAGGTGGAGGTAGGGATCCTGCGGAAAGCCAACCACCAGGTAGTGTATACCGTGGACGGACAGAGCTACGGAGACTTAGGCAGCCAAGTGAACCCGGGAACATTAAGCCAAATCGGGTCAACATTAGGAGGAGCACTAAATTCAATAGGGGACGGAATATCCTGGATGTTCACCGGAGCAGAACACAAAAACAAAAACCCGGAAACAGATCTGAGATATGATCTAGGGAAAGACACTTTAAGCGAATACAGTAGATCAAATTCTAGGTTGACCACGCTGCAAAGAGACCACTTCGCGCAGGCATTTGTAAAGTATGTCGACGAACGAGAGAGTGGGCGAACCTGGGATCAGGTACATGCAGACCCGGGAACAATGTTTATGGGAGGTCCGGGAGGGAAAGGCGGCGGATCAGAGATAGCACTATCAGACAAAGAATACTTCTTGATAATGGAGGAAGCATACCAGAAATACAAGCTCATGAAGGAACCGGAAGACTGATTATCTCGGAATCCCAATCACGCGAGTAACCGCACAACCAATTTAATGCAAGATGCCGTTCCGCTGAAATCTTTTCATCTTCCACTTTATGTTGGCGTTCGGCGATATTTTGTGCTTCAATGATTTCGGCGGAGGATCTGGGCTGTATCTTATCTAGGAATTCTTTTTTAGGATTCGTTAAACCCGTTCTCTTAAGGACGTCTTCCTGGTTGAATTCTATATCATATGCAGGCATATCCTCAAAGAAAGAAAGAGACCATAAAAGCACACCAAGTGACTCGGTTTTCTGAGAGGAATAGATTAAATCAGATTCACTCCAGGATCCAAGGGGTTTTGAGAACAGTTTCTTTTCTTTGCGGGATTGATAATTAACCAATTCTTCCTCTGAAAGATAGGTATCTAGATCCGATGCCATATTGCGGATGGATTCAGTTGTGTCTGGTTCGATGTTATTTTGGAACAGTATCTCAAACTCTGCTCTCATAATTAAAGCACCTAAACAAAGCGCTCGCAGAGCGACGGAATCAGGGGAGGGAGGATCAGGTTCCCTCTTCTTACTGATTCTGCCTAAAATAGCGTAAGCGGCTAAGAAAAACAATAAAACCACAAACCCACTGACCACATAATCATCCATTCTGTCTATTCTTAGGAGAAATAGGTTTATAGCTGTGAGACATTATCTAAATTGCTTTGGTGTTTACATCGCTTTGTTCGACGAGGTAATATTTTAGGGTGTAGTCACAATATTTTTTTTACTGTGGATACTTTATCTCATTTTGTTTTATCGGTTCTTGCAGGTCTTGCAGTGGGATTACACCGGAAGCATCGGCTGGAGTTTATTGTCTTCATAAGTTTTTGCTCGGTTTTGATTGATTTAGATCATTTTTTGGTTCCCCTAGGTTATACTACACTTTATCGTTCATTTCATAATGTTTTTATTGTTTTTTTGATTCCGTTTATGTTGTTTCTTTTAGCCTGCTATCTTGAACGTAACAGGTCGTCGGATAGGTTCCAGACTTTTTTTCTGTTGCTTACTGTGATGCTGGTCAGCCACATAATCGCAGACATGGTTGCAGGCCCAGTCCAAATATTTTATCCAGTCAGCACTATGCCTGTGTCCTTGCCTAAGATAAACATCCAGGCAACAGACCAGTTTCTTTCCCCGATAGTTAACTCCCATGGCGTAGGTATGGCAGCATACGCCCTCGTGGTCTTTTTCGGAGTCTTCATCCACGACATACGATACCATCAGAGACACAAAAACCTGAATTTATCTGAGGCATTGAAGCATGCAATAAGTGACTGGCTTTGAATTAAATCAGTTTTACCAACGTTATTTAACCCAATAACAGCTTAGTTAAGACATCCGGGT
>JAUWTD010000007.1 GCA_030609775.1 Candidatus Altarchaeota archaeon | reverse complement strand
ATGAAGAAATGCACAAGCTGTGGAACAGAGGTAAGTGAAAAATACAGTGAATTTAAATGCCCTAGCTGTGGCAAAGATACTATAGTGCGGTGTAAATCTTGCAGGATCCTAGGTACAGAATATACCTGCAGTAAATGTGATTTCGCCGGGCCATGAAAATTCTTAGGATAGACCCAAAGAACCCAAAAAAACATATGATGCTCCTTGCCGCTGATGCAGTAAAGGAGGATAAAATCATAGTGTATCCGACAGATACGGTCTATGGCATTGGCTGTTCCCTGAAACCAGATGCGGTTAAGCGCATATTTGAGATCAAGAAGCGTTGTCTCAAACAGCCTCTATCTATCGCATGTTCTAGTATGGACATGGCAGCAGATTATGCAGTCTTTACGCCAGAAGAATCCAGATTTATCAAGTCAAACATTCTTAAACCATATACCTTCATTGCCATAAAGAAGGAATCTGTCCCGGATATTGTAACCTCTGGAAGGGATACGGTAGGTATCAGGATACCGAATCACCGTGTTGTAAAAGAGATCATAGAGACCGCAGGCATGCCAATAATAACGTCGTCTGCTAACATATCGGGAGGCGCGCCCCCGGTTAGTTTTCAGGATATATGTGATGAGATTATGGCCGCAAGTGATATGGCAGTGGACTCAGGCAGATGTAGGGTAGGTAAGCCGTCAAGGGTTGTTGACCTGCGAAGCAAAAGGATTCTAAGGGAATCTAGATAGACTGTGTATTCTTCATGGGTTTCTCTATCTCCATAAGTCGTCCTTCAGGAAATGAGAGTATTCCGTAGTGGAGGAGTTTAACCAAGCCGCGGGTTCCGTCTACGAGGCGGACCTCTATGATGTTGTTTTTTCTTCCCTCTTCCATCGCTATTGCCGGGACAGTGTCCATATAAGATTCTTCCATGAAGGGTGTTTCTATCTCTTTTAATATCGGGACCATGACTACGTCCCCTGCCCTGATGCCTCTGATACTTGAATAAAATAGGAAAACAGTGAGGGATGTTCCCACGCTGAGTGCAATGCTTCTCCACATAAGGAGTTCATTAACAAGAAGAGAATAGGATAAAAGAGAGATTATTAGCAATAACCCGAAGATAAATGCACTTATTTCCAGTTTCTTGAAAACAGGGTTATTGTTAGGAATCATGAAAAATCTGATTATTACTTAGAAAGGCCTCGTTAAAAAGCAAATTTTTTAGAGGATTCTAAAAGAGAAGTCTTTTGACTTCGCTGAATGTGTTAGCATCCCTACAGATATTATGTCGGGTTCACAGGATGCGTATTGGGATATGTTTTCTAGAGTTATTCCTCCGGAGACCTCAATGAGTACCGCATCTCTTAGATTCTTTTCCTTAAGCTGGGATATTGTTTCCTTTACCTGTTCTACTGTCATATTGTCAAGCATTATAGTATCTGTTTTCTCTTCTGCTGCTGTGATAGCATCCCGGATTGTGTTTACCTCTATTTCGATTTTGTGGGTGACGGATTCTTTTTTTGCTTTTCTGATTGCTTTGCGTACATCCCCAAAGAGTTTTAGGTGGTTGTCTTTGATCAGGATCATATCGGATAGAGTATGTCTGTGTGGGTCGCCTCCTCCAAGCTTTACTGCCTTTTTCTCAAAGTAGCCAAATAAAGGGGTTGTTTTTCTTGTTGCTGCAACCCGTATTCTTGGATTTTTTTTGCGTGCAGTTAAAACGAAGTCTTGTGTAAGTGAGGTGATGCCGCTCATCCTTGAGAGTATGTTTAACGCAGTTCTCTCAACAAGCAAGATATCGTGGACCTTTCCTGAAAGCAAAAATATTCTTTGCTGTTTTTCAACTGCCTTAGCATCCCCTGCGGATTTATGAACCTGTATGTTAAAGAGATTGAATAGTGTCTTTAATTCATAGACTCCTGAGATGATGCAGTCTTCTTTTACTATTATCTCTGCTTTTACATCGCTGTTGGGTATAAGCTCTGTTGTTATGTCGCCTGAGCCCAGGTCTTCTTTGATCATTCTAAGGAATTTTTCCTCAAGTATAATTTGGTTCATCGTAAGTTGCGCCTATTTCTTATCTTAATTTTCCCATCGTAAGGGAGTTATAATTGCAATCATCTGAGAATCTCACAAATCTTGCTTTATGCTCTGCCTTCTTGACTGCTGTTTTTTGCCTTGGATTTATGTCTTCTATAAATCTGCCATCGATTATAAGGCCTGCTTTCCGATCCTCTCTAATTAGCTCGATTTTTGTCTTTGAATCCTCTGGAACAACAATTGGAAACTGTCTGCGAAGAAAGGGGTTTATGGGTGTTATAATGTATCCCTTCAATTCCGGATGCAGTATTGATCCTCCCGCAGACATTGAGTAACCGGTAGAACCCGTAGGTGTTGAAACCATTACACCATCCGCCCTAAAGTGCGCTATCTCTCTATCATCTAAGGTTATCCTGAAATCAAGGAGGGTTGCAGGTTCTTTGGAGGAGATTAACACCTCGTTTAATGCTTCGAATTTGTCATTGACTTTAAGCTTCATTCTTTCATCGATGCGAAAATCTCCTTTAATTAAAAGATCAAGTTTTTCCATAACATCCTCTGGAGCAAGCTCGGCAAGGTATCCGACTTTTCCTGTGTTTACTCCGAGGATTAGAGGCTCACCTGATATCTCGTCCGCAACCCAAAGAATGGTGCCGTCCCCTCCAAAAACGAGTGCAAGGTCGGTTTTCATGTCAGTAATCTTTGTCTCTTCTCTGCCTATTTTTTCTGCAGTAACCGGATCAAAGAATAAATCTACTCCTAACTGTGTCAATTTTTCAGTTACCATAGAAACAAGTTCTATTTCTATCCTTGGATGGGATATCACACCTATCTTTGATAACTGCATTTTTATAAAAAAAACTATAAGAATTAGATTTTTCAGAAGATTATATTTATGTTAAATTACGTTAAAAAAAAATTGGGTTAGAGGGTTGTTCTTGGGGCGCTTTCGCTCCGGGCTCTTCCTTCCCTGCGTGGATTTTTTTTGCATAGTATAATGTCTCCGACCTTTAAGACATCCTCATATGATATGGTTTCCTCCTGCAGGATCCTGCGTATGTCTCCGTCTTCTGGTTTCAGTGGCGTCAGACTCAACTGCATGATTTCTCCTTGATCAATGTTGAGTATGATGTCTCCGACTTTTCCAACGTATTCTGCCTTTTCTGTGAAGAGGTCCATCCCATAGATCTCTGATAGTCGTTTGCTCATTTTAACCGTTATAATAGAATTATGTTAACCGTTATAATAGAATTATGTTAACCGTTATAATAGAATTATGTAAGATAGATATAAATATGATAAAATATGATAGAAATAGTGGGAACCGGCCATATCCTCAGTCAGAGTGTGCAGGAGGTTAAGGAAACTATAGAGGATAAAAAACCAGGCATAATTGCAATCGAGCTTGATAGGAATAGATTCACTGCATTAGAGGAGCGTAATTGGAAACTGGATTTTTCAGATGAGGATGTCACTTTTCGTTCTATTTTAAAGGAGGCTCTCAGGGGGGGGTCATTTCCGGTATTACTTAAAGGTTCTCTTTCATTAATTCAGAGGGATCTTGGCAAAAGATTCGGTATTCATCCAGGCTCTGACATGCTTGAAGCAGTTCAGGCTGCAAAAAAGATGGGATGTAAGATCGCTCTTATAGACAGGGATTTGAATATAACCTTAAATCATGTTATCTGTATACCGTTAAAGGAAAAAATCAGGCTTTTTACCAAGAGCAGTGAAGATATAGGTGCCTTGAATATTTCTTTTGGATCCAATATAGAAAGTATTCTTGAAGAAGAGAACATAGAAAAAATTCTCAAGGAGTTAAGTGAGGGTTTTCCAGCATTATATTCTGCGCTTGTTGATGAAAGAGACATGTATATGGCCTCCAACCTATTGAAGCTTCAGGATAGATTTCCTGATATGGATATTGTTGCAGTTGTTGGTGCAGGTCATCGTAGGGGAATAAGATATTATCTAAAGAATCCAAAGAGAATAGAGTTAAGGAAGCTTGTAGAGCTGCGGGCAGTATCCCGGCTGCAAATATTGGTTCTCTTCATTCTCTTCTTCTTTGCATATATATTGATTAAAATCAAATTTAGAATCAGGAAATGACAAATATTGCTATTCTTGGTTGTGGAAACATCGGCGGGTTTATAGCTAATGCCATTTACAGGGGCGTAATTCACTGTAAGCTATCTAAGGTTTTCGATGAAAACAGAAAAACCGCAGAGAATTTTCGAAAATACGTGAATATAGATTTTCAGGTGGCAGATAGTATAGAGGAATTAATGGAAGGTGTAGACTTAGTTGTTGAGACTGCTTCACAGGAGGCGGTTAGAGAATATGGTATCAATATTTTAAATGCCGGGAAGCATCTAATGGTTTTAAGTGTAGGGGCTTTAGCGGATAATGAATTATTCAGGAACATGAAAAAAGCAGCCAGGAAGAATAATGTGAAGATATATGTTCCCTCAGGAGGAATTATTGGGATAGATGGTATTAATGCTGCAAAGCTTGCTTCAATAGAATCAGTAGAGATAACAACAAGAAAGAATCCTATTAATCTAGGGGTTGATGTTGATAGGGAGACCTTGGTTTTTGAAGGTCCGGCTAGTGAAGGTGTTATGAAATTTCCAAGAAATGTAAATGTTGCAGCAACAGTAGGTATTGCAGGTATTGGTATGGATAGAACTGATTTAAGGATAATAGCCGATCCAAACATCAAAAGAAATATTCATGAAATATATGTGAAAGGGGATTTTGGTGAATTTACCACAGTAACAAAAAATATACCCTCAACTCAAAATCCTAAAACGAGTTGGATTGCTGCACTTTCTGCCATAGCCATGCTTAAAGAGATATTTGAGGTTGTACAAATCGGGACATAATTAGGCACTACATTAATAGAATAAATAATTTCTGGCCTGGTTTTTATACTTCAGTAATAAATACTTAAATCTAAATTAAAGGTGAATTATAATGCAAGTAAAAGATTTGAAACCAAACACATCCATAGACAGTATAGAATTAGAGGTTGTTAGTATCGATGAGCCACGGGAGTTTAACAGCTTTAGAGGAAGTGGCAAAGTAGCAAACGCTATAGTTAAAGATGAAACCGGAGAAGTTAAATTAACGTTATGGAATGAGGAAATCGATTTAATTAGTCCTGGAATCAAGATAAAAATAGAAAACGGCTGGACAAAGGAGTACAGAGACGAACTTCAAATAGGGTCAGGAAAATTTGGGAAGATTAATATAGAATAAATCATTTTTCTTCCTAAGAATGAACGACCATTTGTTTGTTGTTACAGTATTAGGGAAGGATAAGGAAGGTCTTGTTTCAGGAATCACGAAACAATTAGCCAAGGATAATGTTAACATTGTTGACATAGAGCAAAGTGTCATACATGGTTTATTCTCAATGTTTATGCTAGTAGACATCAGTAAATCAATATCCCCTATTAAGGACATACAAAATAAACTACATAATTATTCCATAAAACAGGCTATTGATGTTAGATTAATCCCTTTTTCTGAGTATGACGGCAGAAAAAACACTGGAGAAAGAAATATTCAAAGGATAATAATATTTGGAAAAGATATGCCTGGAATTGTAGCAAGTATATCTATGGCATTATCTAATATAAACCTAAACATTGAAAGGATAAAGATGATTGCCCGCGGTGATCTTCTTGCAATGGAATTGTTTGTTGACTCTAAAGCCATTGCATTAAATGAATTGAGGAATATTATGGGTAAAGCAGGTAAACAGATGGGAATAGATGTTATAGTTCAGCCTAAATCGGCTTCAGTGTTTAGGAAAATGCTTATTGTTTTTGATATGGATGGAACCATTATTGATGAAGAGATCCTTGATGAGATGGCAAAGAAAGCAGGTATTGGGCCTCAGGTGTCTGAGCTAACTGCAAAGGGTATGCGGGGTGAAATAGATTTTGAAGAATCCCTAAAAAAGAGGGTTTCTATGTTGAAGGGTCTCCCTGAATCTGTTTTAAAAGAGATGGTTGATGAGTTGAGGATAACTCCTGGAACTGAGGATCTTATTTCGGCATTGAAGAATATGGGTTATAAGGTTGCTCTTATAAGTGGGGGGTTTACGTATTTCACGGATGCTTTAAAGGAGCGGCTGGGTTTTGATTATGCCTTCGGGAATGAACTGGTTATTCAAGACGGGAAGGTTACAGGTGAACTCAAGGGAGATATAATTGACTCTGAGAGGAAGGCTGCGATCATGGAGGAGTTGGCTGATAAGGAAGGGTTGCAAAGAAAGGATATTGTTGCTGTCGGCGACGGTGCAAATGACCGGATTATGTTGGAGAATGCAGGTCTTGGCATTGCTTTTAATGCAAAGGATGTTCTTAAGAATGTCGCAGATGGCAGCATAACAAAAAATAATTTAAAGGGCTTGTTGTATTGCCTAGGTGCCTCTGAAAAGGAATTAAAACAACAAAAACAGAAAGAACAGAAATAGAAGCAATCTTATGGTTGTAGTGCCTAATTACTGTTCTTATGGTTGTAGTGCCTAATTACTGTTCTTATGGTTGTAGTGCCTAATTACTGTTCTTATGGTTGTAGTGCCTAATTACTGTTCTTATGTAATCCACTTCAACCAAGAAAATACAGGAAATGACCCCCCCCTGAGTATTATTTATTTTTTATAGGTATCCTTTATCTCCCTTATTCTGCTTGAATTGAACACTCCGATCTCTTTGGGCGCCCTCCCACATGGAACCATATCTCTCCCTTATTTGATGTTCTATTGGTTTGGAGTCTTTAATGCTGTTCTTCACGTGGTCTGCTTCTATTAATTCAGACGCATCAATAATCGCTAAATCTCCTGCAAGCCTGAGTACTCCTCCAAGATCCCTTAATCTTAGGGTGAGGCGGTTTCTTTTCCCATCCAAGTCAAAGGCTCTTCTCATAGCCTCCTTAATAATCATGCCTGCACCCTCCCTGCTTGCATGAGGTATCCTGCCGTCTCTTTCTATTTCTTGGGCAATAAATTGAAGGAGTCTGCATCTATTTTTTTCATTATCTTCCATATCTGTTTCAAGAAGAATCTCATATCCGTTACCAAGGATCCTTGATCTCAATGGAGGCAGGATTTTTCCGATGTCTTCTATATTGCATGCTCCTACAAAAATGAAATCGCAAGGGACGTCGTTCACTTTAACAGACGCGCCTGCTGAATGCGGGTTTCTGCCGGTGATTGAAAACTTTTTTTCCTGCATCGCAGTAAGTATGTAGCTTTGCAGGTACTCCATGTGAGGGAGTTCGTCAATGAATAAAACCCCCTCATGTGCTTCATGTATTGCTCCGGGAATAACCCGTTTATATGCAGGGGTCCCTATCTCTGGGTGACTACCGTATGGATCATGTCTCACATCCCCTAGAAGCTCTGTTTCAGATGCGCCTGTTGCATGCACGAAAGGAAATCTATCTATTGGAATAATAATCTTCATCTGTTTTTTATCTTCTGTTTCTTTAATGTCTCCAAAATCTGATTGATCCATGACACGTATCTGTCCTTCCCCTACGTACTGGTATACAACAATTGTCTCTCTGCCATCTCTTCCTATTTTTGTTGTCCTCACTTCTCTTTGGGGTCTTATTGTGCCTATCTCAAAAATCTCAGTTATTATGTCACCAAACGGCGTGTTTCTTTTACCCCATGAAACCTTGCTGTATTTGTTTGTGCCGCATTTTAGGCATATGTCTTCACTGATGTCACTAATTTCTCCGCAACTGATGCATCTGCACCCTAATTGTTCTGCAACGAATGACGGAACCTCTCTTACTGAAACAATAAAACCGCGTATGGAGTGGGTTTTCAGTTCTTTGTTGAGTTCTTCCTTGTTTATCATCTCAAGAATAGGTTTTTCTGGGTTCTCTGGATTATGCAGGACGCGTATTTCTTGTGTGGGTTTAGACATATTTAACGCAAGGGCCTGGGCCACCATACTTTTTCCGATGCCTGGCGGGCCGACGAGAAGAAGATTTCTGCGCTGTTTTATTGCGCTCTTTACCTTGTTTATGGCGTGGTCTTGTCCGATAATCCTATCTATTGGCTCTTTTGGTATCTTAACATCTTTTGTGGACTCTATATCTCCTAAATGTATTCCGTCCACTGGAGAAGCCATATTAAATATAATGTAAAATAAGAAGAAATAAGAAAAAGAAAAAAAGGCGAAACTAGTTTTTTTCGGTTAGAATCTTCACCTTTTTCGTGTTTGAGATCGTGGATTTATTAACCCCCACAACATACTCTACTCTGCTTTCTACAGCGGAATCAACCAGTCTCTGTGTCACTATTCCATCAAAGACAATGCAATAGGGTTGGACGTCTTTTAGGCTGTCTACTAAGTCTTTGATTTCGATCTCTGTTATCATCTCAAGGTTTTTGTCGTAGAGCCTTGCGGTGAGTTTGCCTTTCACTGCTTTTAGAAGATCCAAAAGCTTTTTGTTGTCTTCTCCTTTAATCTCTGGTTTGGGCTGTTCTTTTTTTTCCACGTATTCCCTGGAGCCTTCTTTCTTGTCTTCGTATCCTCTGACTTGACTTAGAGGGATCTTTCGGCGTAGGGCCATTATTATCTCTTTTTTGCCTAATTCCTCTACCTCTTTGCCTTTCGGTGCTCTTGCAACGAAGTCGACATCGGATACCTGGGTCAACTCTTTTAGGAT
Organism: Candidatus Altarchaeota archaeon; assembly: GCA_030609775.1. Taxonomy (GTDB): domain Archaea; phylum Altiarchaeota; class Altiarchaeia; order IMC4; family QMZM01; genus JAUWTD01. The sequence goes on along the minus strand of JAUWTD010000007.1, from coordinate 28,613 downwards.
GATGTCTCCTCCTCTATCCCCATCTAAGAATGTGATGGTGGTTTTCTGTTTGCATAGGTCTATCACTTGTTTTGGTATGTTTGTCCCTCCAACTGCGACGACATTTTTTATGCCGCATTTAAGCAGTGACAAAACATCTGCTCTTCCCTCTACCAGGATCACACTTTCTGCCACATCTATCCCCGGACCAGCCGGTAAGCCGTTATAGTCTGTGATTTCACTTAATTGGACTGATTTCTTCACTTCCTCTGTGAGTTGGTCGCTCTCTGGAATTTCTTCCTCAACCAGTTTCTTTAGAAGTATCTTTGCCCGGTCTATGATCTGTTTTCTCTTCGATGACCGTGCATCTTCAATATCCTTAACATTAATCTTTGCGTTGCAGGGTCCTACCCGGTCAACGGTCTCTATTGCTGCTGCAATAATTGAGGTCTCGATCATGTCAAGGCTTGAGGGTACTGTTACTGATCCACTGGATTTGCCGACATTTGTTTTTATGTCAACTTCTATTCGCCCTATTCTACCTGTTTTCTGTAATTCTCTTAACTCTAAGTCTTCTCCAAGCAGTCCTTCGGATTGTCCGAAGATTGCTCCGACGACGTCTGGTTTTTCAACTACTCCATCAATTATGATATCTGCATAAATGTTGTATTTTATAGTGTCTGCTGGCGCTTTTGCCATTTAAATCACCTCATAAAACAAATATAAACACTATTAATTCAGATTATATCTTTTACCAAAAAGAAACTTTAGGTTCTATCTAATCCTTGATTGGAATCTACTCGGTTATCATGATTGGTGACGCCCTCCTAAATTAATTTGGCGTAATGATTTTTTTTTGATATAATCCGAATTATATGTTTAATATGTTTATTATTCTTATCATTATAGATTCAACCAATAAAAACACCTTGTTCTTTAAGCATTTCTTTGACATCGTCGGGGGATTTTCCCGTTACAAGTATTGTTTTTTTCTTAGATCGGTTTCCTGATATGATTATGCATTCTCCCATGATGTCTTTGAATGTTTTACTAATGGAATTATTTGCTTTTCCTTTCCGTGCAGGTTCATGTATCCTGACTTTGATTCTGCCTGTTAGATTATCATATGTGATGTTTTCTTTCTTTGATCCTGGTGTAACATAGATATCTATTAATGTGCCTTCTTTGCATGGACGGATGCATTTAGGCATTTTTTTTTAGACTGTGTTGTCCTTTATGATCCTGTCAAGGATCTGCAGGAATCTGTCGGCGTCATCCTCGTGTAGGTCGATTGCGCCTCCCTCTTCGATCCGGAAGTCGTTTTCTTCTGCGATTGCAAAAAGCGACTTAGAAACAGGGATGCCAAATAGTTTCTGCAGTTCTTCATCATTGTTCAGGTCATTGATGATGTCGTATAGTACATCTATTCGTATACCTATCCTCTCTTTATCTATCTCTTCCATTTTATCTATAAAATAGTTTTATTTATACTTATCTTTTGTTGTTTCGGGTTAAAATATTTTTCGTTTTTTTTAAGGGGTTACACGCATTTATCTTGGTGTAGTGCCTAACTTACATGAATCCGGATACATCAAAACCCTATTTAGCAGAAAAAAAAATCATACGGACCTGATGGGATTCGAACCCATGATCTCCGGATTAGAAGTCCGGTGCCCTATCCAGGCTAGGCTACAGGCCCTATTGTACCTATATATTACTTATTTTATGTTTTCATGAATTTATTATACAATTACTAGATTTGGTGTGGTTATGTTTATGATATAGTATAAGACGGTGAGTCCTCCTGGAATCAGGAGGTTGTCGTCTATTATTGCGTTGAATTCAAGGATGGCTCCGACGAAACCAAAGACTAATGCAAGAGGATAGTTTTGCACGAATAATAGCACTGAAAGTGAGCCGAATATGAAGAATGCAAGGAAGCCTTCCAGGCTTTTTTCCCCTATCCTTATCCGGCCAAAGAATTTACCTAACAATGTTGACACAGAATCCCCCACACTGAGGACGGCGATTACTGCGCAGGCGTATTCCAGAGGCAGGAAAAGTATGGGGGGTATTATTCCCAAACCATAATATATCGGTCCTTTGAAGGGGAAGGTGTGTTTATCTTTGTCTCTTTCAAAATGTAGGAGGAAATGGTTTGTTATCTTTATATCTGACCATTTTCTAGGTACAGCATATAACAGAACCAATGCTATAATCAATGGAATCAAGACAGCATATCCTACAAGCGGCATCAGATAGTATAACATAAAGCTTATGCCTAACCCAAGGCATAAATGCACTAGTTGTCTTTTCGTCTCCAGAATAAATATCCTGTCATTAAACATTTCTTTCCTTTTCTTCCTCCCACTATATTTTTAGTCAGAATATGCCTTCTCTCATCTCTCAAGTGTGAGAGAACGAGGGCTGACCTAATAGTTATATGGATGTATTCATATATTATTCATATATTATTCATATATTATTTTGATATCATTACAGCATAGGCGAAACTTTTTATGAATTAATATTTATCATGTAGACATATTTTAAAATGTATATCATCGATTACATGTTTCTTGGGTTTACCTTTATTTCATTGTATATGGTCTCTTTGTTTATGATACTCTTCCTAAAGAATCGCAAGCAGATGTTTGATGATGTTCAGATGACGCATCTTCCCTCTTTAACTATAATTATTCCGGCATATAACGAGGAGGACCATATAACCGAAACGATTCACGCAGTTAAGAGACTATCTTATCCCGAAGACTTATTTGAACTCATTGTGGTGGATGATGGTTCTACTGATAAGACCGTCGAGAAGGCAAGAGCTGAGGGTGTTTTGGTGGTTTCGCAGGATAATTCAGGCAAGGCCGCGGCCCTCAACCGGGGGGTGAAACTGGCCAAAGGCGACATTGTAGGCTGCATTGATGCTGATTCTTATCCAATGAAGGATGCCTTATTGAAGATGGCACCCTATTTCGATGATTCACGGGTTGCGGCGGTTACTTCATCAATTTTTGTGAAAAATCCTAAAGGTTTTTTGGAGAATCTTCAGGAGATGGAGTATCTCCTTATCGCATGGAATCGTAAGCTTCTTGATTATCTGAATAGTGTATACGTAACGCCCGGGCCTCTGAGTTTATATCGTAAGGAGGTTCTTGAGGGGGTGGGCGGCTTTGATGGAAGTGTTTTAACCGAGGATATTGAGATTGCATGGAGGCTGCAAAAGGAAGGCTACCGGATACGGATGGTTTTACCTGCTAGAGTCTACACAACCGTGCCTTCATCTCTTCGGAAGTGGTGGAGTCAGCGCCTCAGGTGGGATATCGGCGGCATCCAGACAGCGAACGCATACAAGAGTGCATGTTTTAAGAGAAGGCACGGCATATTTGGTATGTTCATTATACCCTACTTTTCTTTGTCGATTTTCATAAGCCTCATTGGTTTAGGTTTGTTTCTTTATCTTATAACCCTCAGGGCGTCCAACCTCATAGAATTTTTGCATTATGCCCAGATGGTGGGCATGAATCCTTTCAAATCTTTTTCCATAAACCTGTATCCTAATGTTTTCACAGTTCTCGGGTTCACTGTGTTTTTTTTATCCTTGGTTTATCTTGTGGTTGGCTTAAGAGCGATGGATAAAAAGATACTTAACATAAGAACCTTCTTTGAGATGCTAATATATCTATCTGTGTATCTTTTCATGTTTCCGATATTGCTTGCCCAGTCTTTCTGGAGGCTCTTGGTTTATAAAAAACAAAAATGGTAGTTCAGTCTGATGTATTCTGGAAGGCGTTTGTATTGACTCTTGTTATCTTCGTACTTGGAATGTTGGTTGGTTTCTGGATTGATAACGGGAGGGTAGAGGAAATTCGGGCAGAGTATAAGGGAATGGAGATAAGTTCAAATGATGCTAGATTGCAGGCTCTATATTATCAGGTATTTAGGAATTCATCTAACTTCTGTGAACCTGCAATACAAGAGAATCTAGTGTTTTCAGAGAAGGTCTATAGTGAAGGGGTGCGCATAGAACGGTATGAGAAGATAAATAAGCTAGCTCCGTCTCTTGTAACTGATAAAAGACGGTATATCCTATTGAAGCTGCAGTTTTGGTTTAACAGCATAGAATTAAAAAGGACCTGTAAGGCGAATTACACAAATCTTGTGTACTTCTACTCCCACTATAATACCACAATGCCTGAACATGTTCAAAGCAAGGTCCTGCAGGAGGTTAAGGAGTCCTGTGGGCCGAATCTGATGTTGATTCCTCTGCCAGTCGACCTTAACATAACAACCATCGATATAATAAAAAAGCAGTATAATATAACTCTAACCCCTACCTTGCTCATTAATGAGGAAGTAAAGCTTGAAGGTCTCCATGGCAAGGATGAATTATGGAGACACATCATCTGTTGATAAAATGGTTTTTGAGAAGCTAAAATCCGGTCTTCAGGACACTGTTCTCAGCCTCCGGAAGGCGGTTGTACTTGATAAAAAAACAGTCAAGGAGTATTTGAAGGGTATACAAAAGACGCTGCTTTCAGCCGATGTTGATGTAAAGCTCGTATTTGAGCTTTCGAAGAAAATAGAGGAGCGCGGGTTTCTCGAAAAACCCCCCGGGGTGCTTGATAGGAGAGAGAATCTTATCCGGATTACGTATGAGGCATTGGTGGAGCTTATCGGCACCGGGGAGAGATTGCAGATAAAGGACGGTGAAAAGATTCTCTTAGTGGGCACGCAGGGTTCAGGTAAGACAACCACTGCAGCGAAATTATCCAAATACCTGAAAAAGAAGGGCATGCATCCGAAACTTATATGTGCGGATACCTTTCGTCCTGCAGCATATGATCAGTTAAGTCAGCTTTCTGAGGAGATCCATGTCCCGCTCTATGGGCGCCCCCAGGAGAAGGATTCATTGAAGATCATAAAGGAGGGATTATCTAATTTCAAAGGTGAAGGCCTGACTATAATCGATTCTGAAGGAAGGCATAGTCTTGATGAGGATCTGATGAGGGACATAAACAAGATATATGCCAAGATAAAACCAGAAAAAACCCTTCTAGTACTCGATTCCACTATTGGTCAGCGTGCAGGTGAGCAGGCAGCCGCTTTTAAGAAGGCATGTAACGTGGATGGGGTGATCCTCACTAAATTGGATGGTTCAGCAAAGGGTGGCGGGGCGTTGTCTGCGTGTGCGGCCATCAAGGCCCCCGTGTATTTTATAGGGGTTGGAGAGCGTTTGGATGATTTTGAGGAATTTGATTCTGAGCGGTTTGTTTCTAGGCTGATAGGTTTCGGCGACCTTCAGGGGTTGTTGGAGCGGGCGCAGGAGGTGGAGTTTGATGAGGATGCTGCAAAGCGTCTTATGTCCGGTAAGTTCACACTTGAGGACCTGTATCAGCAGATAACTCAGATGCAGAATATGGGTTCTCTTTCGAAACTTTTGGATATGCTTCCATTCGGGTCTAAGATACCTAAGGATGTGATGGATGTGCAAGAGGAGAAGCTTCAAATCTTCCGGATTATAATGGATTCTATGACTTATGAAGAGAAGCAGGACCCTGGAATAGTTAAGAGGTCGAGAATTGATAGGATAGCAGTAGGTTCAGGCAGGTCGGTAGAGGAGGTAAGGGAGCTTCTTAACCACTATAAAAAGATGAAGAAGATGATGAAAACATTTGGCGATGAACGGAAGCTAAAGCAGATGATGAAGCGTGTCGGATTCGGAGCCGGCATGTAGAAACCTTATTTTGTCTCCGATTTCTGTGTTGCCTAAATCTCCTCGCCCTAATTCAATTACGTATTTTGCAGCCGTCTTGGGTTTGTAGGTTTTCCATGTTCTTGGTTTCAGGGGATTATATGCAGGAATCTTCTTTTTTAAGTCTACAACCATCTGTTCTGAACTCACCCAGATAACATCTATAGGATATAACATAAACATCATATGTATTGCAGATGAGGTTATATCCTCCCGGGGGGAGACAAGAATCAGGTCCTTGGGTTTGGAGAGCATCAAACCCCGTATCCTTGATAAGATAGAGCACGCTGTTTCTATGTTGCTACTGATTACTTCGTTTTTTGTTTTATTCACTACCTGCATACCCTTACTTTCTGAAGAATGATTTGATTTTATCCATGAAGCTTCTTTTTTGTGCGCATTTTTTGCCCATAATATAGTTTGCAACACAATGGATTTCTTGGCTTATCTGGTGTTTCGGATGTTCGAGTGTAATCGGATTTTTTGCTTCGATGGATCTTCTTATGGAATGGTCTTCTGGGATTACTCCAATCACTGGAAGATCAAAGAATGCTGAAATGTTTTCTTTTTTTAACTCGTCGCTTTTGCTTACCCTGTTGAGGACGATTCCGAGAACATTTTTGTCATATTTTTTTGCAATCGTTTTTGTTCTAAGGGCATCGGAGATTGTCGGAAGCTCGGGGTGTGTGACTAATATAACGTCGTCAACCATTTCCATTGCTTTCATAGTTTCCCGGTCTAATCCGGTTGCGCAGTCTATCAGAACATAGTCCTTGTCGCTCATAGACTCCATGATCTGTTGTCTTATGTTGCTTGGCTCCACATCAAGGTCCTCAATGGATAAGGACGCAGGAACTATATCTATCCCTGACGGATGCTTGTACATAGCATCGGTTAAGCTAGTATTCCCTCTCATCACATCGTGGACAGAGGTTGGATAAGATATTAGGCCGAAATGAAGCCCTAGGTTTGCCCCTGACAGGTTCGCGTCTATGATCCCTACTTTTTTCCCTCCTTGTGATAGGGAAACCCCTAGATTCGAAACTAGTGTGGTTTTTCCCACACCACCCTTTCCTGACATTACCCCAATTATTCTTGTCATATGTAATAAATTATTATCTATAAATATAAATGATGTGGTTTTTTATAATATACTATGTGTTTGATATGTGTTCCCCTCGTTGAATCTGGGATAGATTCTATGGTAGATAAAGCAAACAGGGTAGAGTGTGAAACCGTTGAGCTGCGGCTTGATTTCTTATCTGGTTTCTCTGATCTGGGGCATTTGGAGAAAATAGAGAAAAAAAAGGTCGTCGCATGTATGCCTTCTTGGGAAGGCGGGAACTTTAAGGGTTCTGAACCGGATAGAATGAAAATTCTTCGTAGCTCCCTTGATTTCGCGGATTTTATTACAATAGAGTTGAATACCGATAAAATCTTGCGGGATTCCTTGGTGGCCGCAGCAAAAGATGCAGGTGTTAAGGTGATTCTTTCTTATCACAACTTTGATTTAACCCCTCCAAGGCAGGAAATTATCAGAATACTAAACAAGGAGCTTGAAGCTAATGCAGACATAGCAAAGATTGCATTCATGGCAAACAACTACACCGATGTCTTAAACCTGATGCAGGTTCTCGTAGACCAAAACGATGACGCATCATTTAACATACCCCTGATCGCTATATCAATGGGTAAATTCGGCAAGATATCAAGGGTAATCGGTCCGTTGCTTGGCTCCTATCTCACATATGCCCCAATAGAAAAAGGAGGGGAATCCGCTCCAGGGCAGCTTACATTGGATGAATTAACCCAGATACTCAAGATACTTGATTGAGAATGTATTTGAACCATGATAAATCCCGTGAGGAGAGGTGCGGCATTCCTGAAGTCGTCTTTGGTGAAGGGAAATCCGCAGAAGAATTAGTAGCCATAGTAGACACCTTCTTAAAGGATTTGGGCCGGGCTATAATCACTCGCATATCCCCTGAAAAAACCGAAAAGGTGTTATCGTCAATAGATATTAACAAATTTTTGGTAGTTCATAACCGTAAAGGCAGGGTTTTATCCATAAAAAAGAAAGACTTTGTATCCGTTTCGGTTGGACGGGTCGGGGTGTTAACTGCCGGGACCTCGGATGTCGGCGTCGCCGAGGAGGCGGCCGCGGTCGCGGAGGAATTTGGTTGCGAAATAATCAAGGTATATGATGTCGGCATCGCCGGGCTTCACAGGGTTTTCGGTGCCCTTGAGCAACTTAAGGATGCGCAAATACTTATCGTGGTCGCAGGAATGGAAGGTGCACTGCCTTCGGTGGTCGCAGGTCTAGTGTCTGCGCCAGTGATTGCGGTCCCAACCTCTGTAGGCTATGGGACAGGGGAAGGAGGGAAAGCGGCCTTATTCACCATGCTGAATTCCTGCACCCCCGTGGCAGTAGTGAACATAGATAATGGATTCGGTGCAGCAGCATTAGCCTACAAATTCTTAAAGATGAACACATCGGGTCCGCAGAAATAATCCTTTATTGTATCCTTAATGCGAAAAGCCTTGAGATTCTTGCATTCTCCTTCAGATTAAGTCCCTGTTCACTTACCTGGAGTGGCAGCACCTCCTCTGATCCCCACTCGGTTGTCATTACAGTGGGGTGGTTTGCTCCGGTGTTGAGGAGCCTGGTGTGCGGCGATATATAATAGATGAATCCAGGTTTCACAGTTTCGTTCAGGCTTACAAGATATGTCTTATGTTCTAGATGCCACCAACCGTATTTGTCTCCTATTTTTTTCACTGGCTCTATATTATTCTTCCCGGCCATCCTATATTCGCTTCCGCCGAAGTCCAGTGAACCCGCATCCTTTATCTCATAAACGCATTTAATCGTCAAATCTATCCCATACTCTTTTACCTGAGTTTTTTCATAGACTATACCCTCAACGTATCCAATCAGTTCTTTTCCTGAAACCTTCATCGTGCCTTAAGTTTTTCAAGTACTGTTTTCTTCATCTCATCTACAGGTGCCTTAAGGTTGAGCCAGATTTTAAGGGATTCTGCTCCCTGGTGTGCTAGCATGCCTACTCCGTCTATTGTTTTGCATCCTTTTCTTTTGGCGGTTTTCAGTAGCAACGTTTCAACCGGATTATATACGATATCCATTACTGTCACCTCTTTTCTCAGGGTGTCTGCTGTTATCGGGCTTCTGTTTGCTTTTGGATGCATTCCAACGGTTGTTGTGTTTATCAATATATCTGTTTGAGGCATGATGTCTTTTATCGATTTCTCTGAGTAGTTCACAACAAGCACCCTCCTACCCAACTTTTCTCTTATCTCTTTTGATAGGTTTATTGCGTTTTCTCGTGTCCGGTTTGAGATAATGATTTCCGCGCCCTCTAATGCGCACTGGAAGGTGATTGCTCTTGCGGCGCCTCCTGCTCCTAGGACAAGTATTCTTTTTCCCTTGATTTTTTCCCCTTCTTCTCTGAGTGCGTTTATGCAGCCTACGCCGTCTGTGTTGTATCCTATCTTTATTTTTTCGTTAAATTTTATTGTATTCACTGCATTAATCCGTCGTGCGTTTTCGTCAACTGAGTCCAAATACTTGATTACATCGACTTTGTGGGGTGTTGTCACATTCAGTCCCCCGAATCTTTTTTCTATGCATTCTTCAAGGAATGATTCAAGTTTTTCAGAGGTGACATCGTATGCGGAATAACTGCAGTTTAGATTCAGTTTTTTGAATACTGCATTATGCATATCCGGGGACAATGAATGTTGTATTGGGTGTCCGATTACCCCTAATAGTCTAGGTTCCTTATCCATTTTGTAGTAGTGTTGCGATGTAGGGTAAGGCTATGAATGTTCCGATTGAGCTTCCGATGTTTGCAAATATTATCACTAAGAGTATTCGTGTGACTCCGTTTTTCCAGTAGTCTCTCATATTATCTAGTTTAAATAGGTTGTCGAAGTCTTTTACCTTCGGTTTCCTGACCCAGGCCTCGGTGAGGCCTGCAACCCAGCCGGCGGCAATAGCTGGATTCAGCGAGGTGAAGGGCGCTGCAAAGAGGGCGGCAAGTATTGATGCGGGGTGGCCGAAGGCCAAGGCGACACCGGCTGCTGAGAGGACGCCGTTTATCATAAACCACATGTATAGCATCTCTACTGTAAGGTCTGTGCCGTTGGTATAGAATCCCCAGCAGACGAGCGCGATAAAGATTAACGGCACACCGTATCCAATATACTTTAGCATGCTCCGGGTCTCAGTAAGTTCTTCGAGTTTTTTTGTATCTTCCCGGGTTCCGGATTCTAGGATCTCTTTTATGCCTTTAACGTGTCCTGCTCCGACAACTGCCACAATCTTTTTGTCCTCCATCTCATGTATCTTTTGTGCTATGTATCGGTCTCTTTCATCTATCAGGACCTCTTTTATGGAAGGTATCTCCCTTGAGAGTTCCTCCATCATCTCAGTCATGACATCTTTGTCTTTGAGTTTTTCGATGAGGTCTTCATTTATCTCTTCTTTCTCGAATATTCCTGCAAAGAAGCCGTAGAATATGCTGAATTTTTCCTTTAATCCCATCCTATTAAACGCCCTTTTAAGCGTCACCCGGATGTCTCGGTCTACGAGCGCGATTTTGATGTTTTTTTCTTTTGTTATCTCTATTGCCTTAACCATCTCTGAGCCCGGTCTGACCCCTAACTCGTCTCCTATCTTTCGCTGGAAGTTTGTAAGAAGTAGCTGCAGGAGGAATAGATATGTTTTTTTTTCTTTTATGACTTTATGGATCTCTGTTTCATCCCATTTTTTTTTGTTCACCAGAGCCTCATAGCGTTGTTTGTCTAACTCTACTGCGACTACGTCAGGGGATTCTTTTTCGATGACGTCTCTTACCAGGTCCACACTCTCCTGGGAAACATGCGCGGTTCCAACGAGCAGGACCTCTTTCCCCTCTAAACTAATCTTCGTTACCTCATTTAACATATTCTAATTATATTGGATGCCTAATCTAATTATATTAAGAGAAATATACTGGTACTATGTGAACGTTTTTTTGGGTGATGAAACAAATCATTGGGGAGGGTAAAACTGGAAAACCCTCCCGAATTAGATTCAGGGATCCTTCCGGAAGTTTGACAGATATCTCTCAATATTAAGTAGAGACCTAAAAAAAAGATGATGTGTTTGCCACACCCGGTCTTTTGTAGTGCCTAACAAAATATTGGAACAATCTCCTTCCGCGTTCTTTTTCTTTCTCTCTCACTCCCTCCTCTTTCTTTCCTTAAAAAATCATCTAATCTATCCTAATCCCCTATATATCCTATCTATGGTAGTTCATTTGTCTTATCACAAGGGTTCCGTATTGGTTAAGGGGACTCATGTTCCGAATAGTAGGTGGGATGAGCGATCTAAGGGTTATAGGGCTCTTGGCTTGTATTACTCTGATATCCTGGATTATTTAAATGAGGGTTCAGGTGCGGGATCTGCGTCATCGGGTTTTGTTGTGCGGGAGGGATTAGATGTTGAAGATAATGTATTGGATCTTGTACCCTGTCCCAGATTTGAATTTGTCGGGCATAAGCTAAGAGACTATCAGCAATCTGCGGTTGATGCGTGGATGAAATCCAAAAAAGGTGTTGTTGTGCTGCCGACTGGTTCAGGTAAGACCTTGGTTGCAGCACACATTATCTCTAAATTAAATGCCCCTTCCCTGATTGTTGTCCCTACACTGGATTTGGTGAGGCAGTGGAAGACGGTGTTAGGTGAATCATTCGGTATCGAAATAGGGGAATATTCAGGCGAAGAAAAGACTGTAAGATCCTTAACTGTTGCAACCTATGATTCAGCGTATCTGCGGGCAGAAGAGCTGGGGAACCGGTTTCTTTTATTGGTTTTTGATGAGGTCCATCATCTTCCCTCTGAGGGTTACAGGCATATTGCTGAGATGTTTTGTGCGCCTTATCGGTTGGGTTTGACTGCCACCTATGAGCGGGCAGATAATTTACATGGGGAGTTGCCTAGGTTGGTTGGCGGGGTTGTGTTTGAGGAGAGTGTATCTAAGCTGACTGGAAAACATCTTTCAGAGTATTCGACTGAGCGGGTGTATACTCAATTATCTGATAAGGAGCGGGAGGAATATGACTTGCACTATAATCATTATCGAAGTTACCTGAAAACCCATAATATCTCTTTGAGGACACCCAGGGATTTTAGTTTTTTTGTGATGCGGACCGGGCGGGATAAGGAGGCGAGAAAAGCGCTGCTTTCAAGGCATAAGGCTAGGGTGATTGCATTCAATTCCTCCTCTAAATTAGATGCCTTATCCTCTATCCTGCTTAAGCATTCAAGTGATCGGGTGATTATATTCACTGAACATAATGACTTGGTTAGATTGATATCTCATAGGTTTTTGATTCCTTCAATTATCCATACCACTCGAAGAGAGGAGCGTTTGGATGTTTTAGATAAGTTTCGGTTGGGCGTGTATCCTAGGATTGTATCCTCAAAGGTTTTGGATGAGGGAGTTGATGTTCCCGAAGCCAACGTTGGAGTGATCTTGAGCGGAACCGGGAGTCGGCGGGAGTTTATTCAGCGGCTTGGCAGGGTGCTGCGGAAAAAAGAAGGCAAGAAGGCGGTTCTTTATGAGATTGTGTCCCGTGAAACCTCGGAGGTTGGGACATCCTATCGGAGGAGATCAGAATAATGCTGCAGTCGAATCTGTTAGTCACCCGGAAACGTAAAGGCAAGATTAGGCCGGTGTTTATTAAGAAGTCACAAGCTAACCTGGCGGTGGCTGAGAATGTAATTAACCTGTTCTCTGAGTGTGTCGGGAAGAAGTATTCTGTTTTAAGTGGCCTGTTTGGGGAGTTGGAGGAATCCGCGGAGGGAGATTACCGTTTTCTTAGGGGGTTGTTCGCCTTATTAGAAAGAAGACTGGTTATGGAGGAGCCGATTCAGAATTCTTTTCTTTTGAGGCAGAATGTGTTTGAGGCAGCCAGCGGTAAGCCGGTTACCTCACAAGAGGATAGAATGGCTGTGTTTGAGGAGGTGTCCTGTAGGCTTGGATTATCGGTCAAAGAATTAGAAGAGGGCCTATGGGCTGATGAGGATCTGGTTGTGCAGGACTTCCTATCCCCCTCTCCTGATGAATTACTGGATTCATATAATCTTTCTTTATTGCAGACCCTGTTATTTAAGGCGGATTTGTTGGAGATATCTTTAACTGATCCAGATACTTTGCAGTTGAGGGGTCTTTTAAGGCGGCTTGGGTTTTATGGGTTGATGTATGATATCTGGAAATCAGGTAATGGAATTAATTTGGTTGTGGCAGGTCCCTTATCTGTTCTTAAATTAACGCGGAAGTATGGTGTGGCGATAGCTAAATTTATTCCCTCGGTTATTTGTATGGGTAATTGGTCTCTAAAATCTAGGATCTTGGATGGCCGGGATGTTTTCACATTTCAACTCAGTGAAGAGGAATTTAGTGTATATTTTGGTGGCGGTTCAGCAGAGGTAGGAAATAAACCTGTTTTTGATAGCGTCGTTGAAAAAGATTTTTTTCGGCGTTTTAATTCGTTAGGCACCAAGTGGACTCTAAGGAGGGAGCCGGAGCCTCTTATAAGTGGTCGGGTGGTCATGTTTCCTGATTTTTGTTTTGAAGGATTCAGTCAAAAGATTTTCATGGAGATTGTTGGTTTCTGGACTCCGGAGTACCTTGAAAAGAAAACAAAGAAACTTGAAACCTTTCCCGGTCTCATAGTATGTGTTAATGAGGCGTTAAGGTGTTCTCCTAACCTTCGCTTACCTCAGGGTTCAGAGAAAATAATCTTTTACAAGAAAACAATTCCTTTAAACAAGATCCTAAAGATTTTGAAGGCATATGAAAAAGAAGAACGGGTCAGGGAACTAAAGATTATCGCAGATAACTTCAGGCAGCCTACCTCCCCCTTAGTCTCCGTAGATGACCTATGTTCCCTGGTAGGTGTTTCGGCGGAGTCGATGAAAAGTTTTCTGCAAAAAGGTGTTAAAGGATATGTTTTCACTGGAAACCTGCTGGTATCTCAGGAACTAATGGATAAGGTATCAAGTAGATTAGATAAGCTTGTTGGAGTAGGAACCTATATTCAGGCACTGGACTCAATCAAAGACTTCATCCCATCAAATCATGTAGAGGTTTTTAATGCCCTAGGATTTTCCGTGGACTGGCAGAGCCTTAACGTCGAGAACGCGATCATAAAACGAAAAAAGTAGGCATCTACCCTATTTCTGTATCTGCACCCAAGTCTTCTGGCACGGATTCATTTGTCTCCTTATTCTTCTAGCATATTTTCTTTTGTTTCTTGTTTGTCTTCTAGCATGAATTCCTCGGTTCTGTCTTCTAGCATATTCTCCGTTGTTTCTTTGTCTTCTAGCATAGGTTCCGTTGTTTTTTTGTCTTCTAGCATAGGTTCCGTTGTTTCTTTGTCTTCTAGTATGTTTTCTTTTGTTTTTTGTTTGTCTTCTATCATCTTTTCTTTTGTTTTTTCTTGTTTTTTTTCTTTTCTTTTTTTGTAGATTTTCACTATCGGAAATATGAGCAGTATTCCCCCGATTGTAAGCATCTGTATTCCATAGTTTTTTGCAGGCAGGAGCATATCCTCTATGATAATAAGCAAGGGGTTCATAGGGATAAAGTTTAGTATGTATGCATCCCTTAACAGATATGATAGGAGAAATACCCCTATCGCCGGGATTCCGTAGGATATTGCTCCGGTGATAAGTGAACTCAGGCCTAAAGTAAGTGTAATGGATTCTATTTTTCTTTCAATTAATATGATGGATAAGACAAGGATTATGGCTGCTGCAGCAAGAATATAGAAAAAGATCATCAGGTATCCTATAAGCATCCTTAGGTGTGCAAGTATTCCGAGTTCACCTAATTTCAAAATATCGGATAAGTCGAGGCGGTCTGGGATTTGTTTGTTGAATGTGTTTCTGGCAACAGGCCCTATAAATGCTGGGTTAGGCACATGGCTTAGGATCTCTTTTTTTATCTCTATTAGGGATATTGTCATATCCAGTGTGTCTGTTTCAGAGTTAAGGTAGCCGAAGACGTTTCCTAAAACATTATGCACCTGTTTCCGGATCATTTCTTCTGGGATGGCTGCATCTACCATATCTGAGACAATAGATGCGTTAACTGACTTAATAATCGTTCGTTGTATCATGGAGTAGACGCCGAGTTTGTCTAGTTCTTCTTCAATAAAATCAGGATTTAATACTGTCTCTTTTACTGTGCTCACAGACACCATAAGAAGTAGGTCTACTATAAGCATCATTGCAAGTAACACAATAAGGATCTTCTTTAACACAAAAAAGATCTTCTTTGATAGACCCATTTTTTTTTATCTGCTCTGTATTATCGTTAAAATGTCTCCGTCCTCTAATATGTGTTCTACGCCAACAACCTGGCTGTCGAATCTTGCGGATTCTCCGCTTACTATAGCGTACCTGAACTTATCTTTTATGTCTTTGTGAAGTATGTTGCAGACCTTCCGTATACTAGACCCTTTTTTCACAATAAGCGGTTCATCAAAATCTGGTTCCTCTTTTTGTGGCTTCATATAGATTCTTATGATATCTAGTTTCTGGAATATTCTCTCCTTTAACTCCTCAAGGTTCTCACTGTTTTCAGCTGATATCGCAATAAGATCTCTTCCAAGTTTTTTTATTACACTATCGAGGTCTTCTTTATTGACCATGTCTATCTTATTTAACACTATTATGTTCGGTAAATATATCCTGTTTTTCATAACAGCATCTATGAACTGGTCTTCGTCTATGTCTTCATGTAATGTAACATCTGCGCAATGTATTCCGTTAACGTTAAGGATCCCTCTTATCGTTCTTTCATTTATCTTCTTTAATGGAACGCTTGAAACAATTTTAACTCCGCCTTTGCTGGTTTTTTTTATGCTGACTCTCGGAGGGCCCTGGTTTAGTCTTATGCCTACGTTGTAGAGTTCTTTTTCTATTGCTTTGAGGTGTTTTGGACTGAAGACGTCAAGCAGGATCAAAACAAGGTTGGTGTTTCTGATAATTGAGAGGATTTCTCTTCCGCGTCCTCTTCCGTCGGCAGCTCCGGCGATTATTCCGGGAATGTCTAGTATCTGTATCTTCACCCCCTTATAGAGCATGGTTCCAGGTATCACATCAACTGTTGTGAACTCGTATGAGGCTACCTGTGAGTTGGCGTCGGTGAGTTTGTTAAGGAGGGTTGATTTACCCACGGACGGGAACCCTACCAACGCTACGGTGGCATCGCCGCTTTTTTTTATGGCAAACCCTACGCCTTTCCCTTTGCCGCTGCCTTTCTCCATTTTCCTGCGGAGTTGGGCGATTTTGGCCTTTAGTTTCCCTAGGTGGTGTTGTGTTGCCTTATGGTAGGGCGTCTTCTGGATCTCTTCTTCTATCTCCTTTATCTTGTCTTCCAGTGAGGCCATTATCTCTTTGTTTCACGCGTTTTTTTTTGCATTAATGTGTATTAATGCTGAATAAATAATCTATTATGAAGTCGAGGTTTCTTATCATATCCCTATTTGTATTGTTATCTATTGTATCTTGGTATTTTTTAGATGGCGCGATTCTTCGAAATTACATAGCCCTGATTCCTCTGCTTTTTTCATTGCAGATACTCTTAAACGACTTCATTGAATCTTATCTCTTCATAAACCTTAACACCTTCTGGTTTAAGCTACTCATCTTCCCGGGAACTGTGTTACATGAGCTCTCTCATTTCTTGGCGGCTGAACTGTCTGGCTGTAATGTCATCTCTTTTTCATTATTTCGTTTTGATTCCCATGCACAGAACCTGGGTTCAGTGGAATATGAGCAGCCTATAGACCGTTTTTCAGTGATCAGGAGTTTTATTGTTGGGTTTGCACCCTTCTTTGGATGCGGCATGGTCTTAATAGCCCTCCTGAATCTTGTGCATGTATATTATTCTGGAACATATTCTGGAATGGCTTTCTCTCATAGGGTCATGGAAGCAGATACATTGGAATCGATTCTGGATTCAGTGTATCTGATAGTGACCGCATTCTATCAACAGTTCTATATCTTCACATTGAAGCCTGCCTTGTTTTTAATCCTCTATTTGCAGGTATGTGTGGGTCTTGGCGCTGCTCCAAGCAGCGTCGATTTTAAGGGTTCTTTTTCTTCGCTTGTAAAACATCCTCTTGGAACCCTTGTTTTGTTGTTGTTTTTTGCATCAGTATTCTTTATATCCGAGTATCCTCCCCTCTCCAAGTATGTTGTTTTCGTGTTTAAATGGATTCTTTTAATCCTATTGGCATCAATCTCTCTTCTTATTGCATCTATTCCTGTAATCTATGTTGGAACAAACTTCATCGGATTCTCTTTTATGAAAAAAATTATTATAGTAACCCTCTCCGGAGTAACCTATCTGGTAACAAGCAACCAGATTCTGGCATTCATAGCATTTATTGTGCCCGTGCTTGTATTCAGGCATTCATGGATTTTTCTGAAAGAAACAAGAAAACATTAATAAAACAGTTATATACTTCATGTAATATTCCTCTACATATGTTACACTTTTGATTTTAAGTGTAAATATATATGAGGTGGGGTAGTATGAAACTTTCAGTAGACAAAAATGGTTTGTTTCATATATCCCTATTGTCCTTGGATTGATTGTTTTCATGATACAAATCAATCACCAAGGACACTTAAATCTCAAATGTCAAAGTTGGGTTAAACAATAAATTTCCTTATAGGAAAATTAGTTATCCGCTATTTTATTGTTTTAGTCTGTTTTTTATCTATTCGAATAGAAAACTTATTGCTTTAAGTCCTATGGTCAAAATAACTGTTTTTTTGAATATATCAAAATTAATGACTCCCTATTATCTAATGTGTTACTGTTTATTAACCATAAAGTAAATTATATAAACTAATTAAGAATAATTGATTGAGGCTGATAAGATGGATTCTGTGTTGCTGGGATTTGGATTATGTAGCAGTGTCATAGGTTTAGTAGTTCTGCTTTATCTGAAAAAAGTAAAAAACAAGATGAAGCGTTTTGTACTTAGGTTTGAAGAAATAATGGACAAGGTTGATTAAAATGTATAAACTACTTGCATTTGTGCTCCTGGTATGTGCCATAAACTCATCGTTTTTTTTGTTTTTATCTGACATAACCCCTTTTATGCTTACAAAAAACATCATAAATCTGCCATGGAGCCTTATAACCTTTCAGTTCTGCCATCTAAGCCAGATGCATCTGGTGGAAAATATTATTGGTTTTGTCCTAGTTGGGTTCATTGCAACAGAGCTTAATCTGAACCTCAAAGAATTTTCTTTTGCATATTTTGCGGCAGTATTTGTTGTGATACCTCTCATCTTTCTTTTGCCCTATAACGACCCTATTGCAGGGAATTCAAGTGGCATCTACGGTGTTTTGTCTCTGGTACTACTAAAAAGTAGAAAACTTATACCCCTTAAACTAATCCTTCCCTTGTTCACATTATTTATGTTTTCCTCATCTATTCTGGATTTTGTTGGATATGATCCATGTAATGAAAGATGTTTTCAGGGTGAATTTTATCATTTTATGGGGTTTGTTTCTGGAGCTGTGGTATCTTCTATACCTACACGGAAACCTAAATGTATGTTGAGGGAGCTATAATGAAATATATGTGCACTGGTTTGGGACTAAGGGCGCAGACGGGGATAAGTGGTCTGGATGCTATGCTTGGCGGTGGATTGCCTAGGGGGCGGATTATTATGGTTTCTGGTTCCACTGGGACAGGGAAAACTACTCTTGGCATGCAGTTCATCTATAATGGGGTGAAGAAGTTTAATGAGCCTGGGCTGTATATGACCTTTGAGCAGGACAAGGCTAAGATACGATCTGATATGTCCTCTCTTGGAATGGATTTGGATAAGCTCGGGGATAAGTTCAGGTTAGTGGGCGGTCCCATAGCCACAGTCTACAGATACAAGAAGAAGACTGGCGCTGGCTTTGAGGATATTCTCTCTGAGGTAAAGGAGATAGTTAAGGAAATAAATGCAAAAAGAGTAGTATTGGATCCTATAAATCTATTTCTTATGTTGTTTGATGATGAAGATGAGCGGCGGATGGCTTTAGCTACGTTATCTGAGCATCTTGCCAAGCTTGGATGTGTATCGTTGTTGTTATGTGAGGTCCAGGAGCAGACAATGGATATAAGCCGGTATGGGTTTGAGGAATTCGTAGTAGATGGGGTGTTGGCGATGTATAATATGAATCAGGGTCAGTCTTTTCTTCAAGGCATCACAGTTCGGAAGATGAGGGGTGTGAAACATCACAGGGAAATAAGGCCCTATGAGATAACTGATCAGGGTATTGTTGTGTATTCGACGCAGCCTTGGCTGGCAGAAGATGAGCGGTTATAATATTAATGGGAGGTGTTTAATATGTCAATTGAAAGAATATCAAGCGGTGTATCCGGTTTAGATGATTTGATCCTGGGTGGGTTTCCAGAGGGTTTTTGTATCCTGATTTCCGGTTCTCCTGGAGCAGGGAAGACTATATTTACCCTACAGTTTTTAGTAGATAATGCAAAAAAAGGCAAAGCAGGTATCTTTATCACCTTGGATCAGAACATAACTGATATGCGCAATCAGGCAAAACAGTTTGACTGGGATTTAGGTGAATACGAAAAAGCAGGTTTCATTAAGTTTATGAAACCCTCAAGTGTGAGTTTAGGGAACCAGGGCATAATAGAAACAGTTAAAGGATCCAAGATCCATAATGAAATCATTCCTGCGATCAAGGATTCGGTTAATACAATAGGTGCTAAAATCCTGGTAATCGATTCTATTTCTACACTCACCTTGTCTTTGCCGAAGGGTTTTAGTGAGGGGGATGTCAGGCTTTTTCTGAAGCGATTCTTTGATGAGATAAAATCACTTGGAGTCACATCCATAGTAACATCGGATCTGCCTAAGGATTCGAAATGGATGAGTCGGGACAGGATCTCTGAATTTGTTTGTGACGGGGTGATTATATTAGATGATGTGATCTTTGGTGAGGACCCTATGCGGATTCTCAGGGTAGCAAAAATGAGAGAAACCAAACAGGACCGGAAAAGCCATTTTTTCGAAATAACTGATAAGGGCATTGTTGTGGATGTGGATAAGGGGGGATGCGGTGAGTAAAAGAAAACAAGGAAGAATCTACCGGAAGCTGGTTGCGCATGTAACCCTTACACGTCCATTTGTAAAGTGGCTGATATTTTTTTTCAGTGTTTCTGCCGGGGCTATAATTTCTATTCCAGGATCTATGAATTCTATAACTTTTATGCTGCTTATTCCTTTTTTTATTGGTGCATTTATTTTCTCTGTTTTCGGTCAATGTGGTGTCAGATACATTAATGACTTCGGCGATCAGGATGTAGACAGTTTAACTGACGGAGACCCTCTTTCCCATACAAGGATGATAATCAAAAAACAGATTCATCCATATGAGGCCTTGGGTGTGGGTGTCATAATACATGTTTCCGGTATAATCCTTTCATATTTTCTTGTAAACTGGTTTTTTGCATTAATGTTTGGGTTGATGGTGGATCTATCCTTTATGTATTCGGTTTATCCGAGGCTTAAAAAATTGCCGTTCACGCCAAACGTCATGATTGGTTTAGGTTATGTTTTTTTGCCGATGCTTGCAGGTTATTCTATTTATGCACCTGCACTAATCCCTCCGCTGGAGGTGTTGGTTCTTGCATTTCTCTGCGGGGTTTTTGCTTTCGGGGCGAGTATTGGTAAAGATTTTATGGATATGGGGCGGGATAAGGAAAGCGGCATCCGGACGCTCCCTGTAGTATTAGGTGAGGCATCGGCGGCGAGGGTTAAATCTATGCTTTTTCTGGCTCCTTATGCAGGGGTTGGTTTGTTTACGGTGTCGGGGTTCTATTCCTCTATAATGTTGTTGTCTTTTGTAGCTCTCATCCCTGTAGGTTTTTTGGTATATAAACTGGTTACATTGAATTTTTCAAGGGAACGTATCTTGCAGTGGTCGATTATGTTAACATGGCTTACTAGTATATTATTTGGTGGGGCGTATAGGTTATCGGTGAGTTAAGATGCAGGTTATATCTCGTGGCAAGATGTTTGGAGCCCGGCTGATGGCTGAAGGTCAGCTTAAATGGGATGACGGTTATCTCACTGCTATGGGGATGCATGCAATAATGTTGCCTATCTCTGCCTTCATTTCATTCCAGAAGATTCTTGAAGACCAATCTGGGAAAGATGCAGGTGGTCTGCAAATGTATGCTCAGTTCAAGCTGGTTGGTAGGGAAATTGCAAACGCGCTGATAAAAGTTCACCGTAAACATGGCTCTGAATTGCTTCTTTGTAATTGGGAGCTGGCGTCTTTCGCAGGGTTTGGTAAATTCGTGGTTATGGATGTGAGTATGAAGAAAGCCTATTGCCTCTTTAAGGTGCAGAATAGCAATATAGCTAACAGTTACGGTAAATCTGATCGGCCTTCATGTCACACTATGCGTGGTCTGGCGGCAGGGGCCGCACAGATTGCATTCGAGCGGGATGATATAGAATGCATAGAGACCACATGTAAGTGTATGGGTTATTCTGACTGCTGTTTTAAGATTCAGCCAAGAGATCTCTTTATTGAGGGTGAAAAATATGATTTGATAAAAAAGCAGATAGAAGAATAAAGAAGGCAGGTAATGGAATTAACAAAAGAAACGATGGAATTAAGTGGTCGGCACTCTGTGTTAGTGGAAACCCCTGCAGATCGGCTTCAGGATAATTTAATCTCTATGGTCCGGCTTATGGAAGATAATGTCATGGCAGGGATATTTGTGAGCATAAATAAGCCGTATGATGCTGTAACCAATCTTCTTGCCGCTAATAACATTGATACCCGTAGACTCTTTTTTGTGGATTGCATATCTCATCCAAGCCAGGATGATCTTGCCAATGTTTCCTTTGTCTCCGACATATCTGACTTGTGCAGTTTGTCGATTGAAATCGCCCGTTTCATTGACACTGTACCTGGTGAAAAATTCCTGTTGATTGATGCTGTGCACACTCTATGGATTTATCATACTCCTGAGTTCATAGCTCGCTTCATTCAGAATCTAACTGAGAGATCATATCGGGCGAACATGAAGATGGCGTCATTCATCGTCGAAAGCGATGATAATCGGCTGATGCGTAAACTCGTACCCTTCTTTGATGGGGTGATGAGAGTAGGGAACTAAAAAGACAAATGACCAAAAAACTAAGAGAGATCGTGGGGTGGAATTGGACATAAAATATAGGGCAATGATTGAAAGCTCACCTGATGCCATGGTAGTCTTTGATGTGGATGGAGTCATATCTGACGTGAATGAGGAGACCGGCAGATTAACTGGATATCATAGAGATGAATTAATCAACTCATCTTTCAAGGATTATTTCACAGATCCTAAGAGAGTTCAAGATGGAATTGATGTAATATTTAGTGAGGGGGTTGTTAGAGACTATGGGCTTATTATGGTCTCAAAAGAAGGAAAAAAGATACATGTTTCATATAATGCTGCGGTGTATAAGGACTCGTTGGGTGTGGTTGAAGGTGTGTTTGCTACAGCAAGAGATATTTCTGAGAGGAAAAGAGCCGAAGAAAGATTCATGACATTATATGGGCTTTTATCCCGGGTCGATAGAAGCTTTGATGATCTTCTTGATTTTACGGCAGACGAAGTCGCAAAGATACTGGATCCGGATATGTGTTTTATCACTCTTCTGGAAGGTGATAGCCTTGTTTTCAAGGTATTGCGCGGTGAATTTAAAGGCTGGATAGAGAAAGATATGGCTGTTAATGTTAATGAAACCATATGTGGTATTGTTATAAGAACAAAAAAAACTGTAATGATATCTGATCTAAGGGATGATGAAGTATCTCAAAAATATCCTTATCTTATTGAACACGGTATCAGGTCCTATGTAGGTGTTCCTTTAGTGGATAGAGAAAACAGAGTCCTCGGTACAACCTGTGTTTTGAATAATGAGCCTAGGGTTTATTCTAAAGCAGACCTGGAATTGTTGTCGATTTTTGCATGCAGGGTGAGTTTGGCCATCGAAAAAACGAAAGTAGATGATGAGTTAGTGGGTGCTAAGACAAGATTGCAGGAGAGGGCGGTTGAACTCCAGAAATTGATTGCGGATCTTAAAGAATCTGAAGAAAAATATAAGGCAATCTTTGAGACTGCAAATGATGTAATAGTGTCCCTTGATTTGCACGGTAACATAATTGCGGTTAATCATAAGTTCGAGGAGATAAGTGGGTATAATAGGGAGAAGGTGATTGGTATGAATATCATTAACTTAACCATGTTTCCTCCGAAGAGTCTTGCAGTGCTTATGAAGAATTTTGCCGGAAGGATGGCAGGATTAAATATTCCACCTTACAATGTGGAGTTGGTAAAAAAAGATGGGGATTTGCAGACCATTGAGATTAATGCAAGGTTGATGAAAAAGGACGGTAAAACCGTAGGGGATTTGGTTATTCTGCGGGATATCACTGAAAAGCAGATTGCAGAAAAAAAACTAAAAGAGAAAGTAGTTGAACTTGAGCGGTTTAATAAGATGATGATTGGCAGAGAACTTAAAATGCGTGAACTAAAAGATAGGATAAAGAAGCTTGAAGGAAAGTAATTAAATTCTAATTAGAAAATAAATATGGTGGCAGCATATGATGATACCCCTGATTGTGGGTGCGGTGGGGAGAAAGAAAACAATTATCTTTATTGTATGAAGATTCTGTCGGAAACCGCGATAGGTTTCGTTGAGTTATCTCCTGAGGATGACCTATATGCTTTCATTGGGAAACAATTAAAGAAGCTTACAGGTGAATCTATTGTTGTCGTTAACTCAGTAGATTCTGAGGCATCTGTCATTTGTACTCGCACCGTCCATGGGTTAGGTAGACTCAAAGAACAGATTGTTGAGCTTATGGGACGTAATCCGGTGGGGGTTACATATGATCTGGATGATGAAGCTCTTTCTTATCTTAACGACGGAGGTTTAAAGCAATACCCTGGCGGATTATACGGGCTTTTTTTAGAGACTGTACCTCGGCAGGCTTGTCATGCCCTTGAGAAACTATGTGATCTAAATAAAATCTATACAATGGGTTTTATTAAGGGTGGTGTACTGTTTGGGAATGCTATAATAATCCTATCCAAGGGCAGAGAATTGAGGAACCCTGAAATAATCGAACTATTTGTAAAGCAGGCATCCATTGCACTTCAACGCAAGCAGGCAGAGGATGCGTTACATGAGAGTGAGAATAGATTCCGCATCCTGCTTGAGAATCTGCCAAATGTTGCTGTGCGGGGGTATAGGTCTGATGGAGTTATTCATTATTGGAATAAGGCAAGCGAAACAGTGTATGGTTACTCTGCTCAGGAAGCTGTTGGCAAAAATATTGTTGATCTTATCATTCCATCGGAAATGAAGGATGATGTACGTGAGATACTTAAACGCGGCGCCGAGACTGGAGAGATGCCGCATGCATCTGAACTTCTGCTTTTGCGCAAGGACAAGTCCACTGTATGTGTTTTCTCAAGTAATATTGTGTTAAAACAATCTAGCCGGGAACCTGAGCTGTTTTGCGTAGACGTTAATCTAACCCAACTTAAATATGCGGAAAAGAAACTGAGAATAAAGATGGATGAGCTTGAGAAGTTCAATAAACTAATGGTTGGAAGGGAATTACGTATGATTGAATTAAAAAAGAGAGTTAAGGAGCTTGAAGATGAATTAAAGTCAAAAAATGGCACATAAAAACAGCAAGGTTAAATTTAAACTGATCCATAAAGTTACATTAATTGTATTGCTTTCATTGATCTTAGCTATGGGGATACACTCTTATCTTACAGTTAGTTATGAGCGAGAGATTCTGCTCGAGTTAAGGTTAGGGGAAGGTATTAGAACAGTCGCCCGGATCAATAACACCATTGAATGCTCCGCTGGCAATGTCAGTGCTTTGTCAGATATAATCTCTATTGAATTATCCTCTCATGAAGGGGTTGTATTCTATAAGGTAACAGATCCTGACGGCAGAGCATATATTTCAAGCGACGAAGACGAGGTTGGTGCGTTTATTGAGGTTCCCTCGGTTCTTATAGATGAGATAATGATCCAGAACAGCAACTTTGAGGGTGAGCCTATATTATTGTTTATTTCCCGCACTTGTGGTGATGGGACTTTTTGGTTTGGTTTATCAACCCGATCAATTGATCAAGCTATATGGGGGATGATCCAGAGAGCTTTGCTAATTGATTTTTTACTTGTGAGTGTGTTCATATTATTCGCATATATTCTGTCAAACAGTGTCATAGTTTCAATAAAAAAGCTTACTGAGGGTGCAAGAGAAATTGGGGCTGGAAACCTCGACTATGTGATAGATGTTCAAACCAAGGATGAGATAGGGCATCTAGCAGTAGCCTTTAATAAAATGGCAAAGGATTTAAAGGAATCCCGTTATGAGCTTGAATGCTACAGCCGGACCTTGGAAGCGAAGGTTGGTGAAAGAACAAATGAATTAAACCAGAATATAACTGAACTCAAAGACGCCCGGGTTGCGGCGTTGAATCTGTTGGATGATATGGATAAGGCTAGCAAGGAACTTAATGAATCATATCAAAAATTAAAGGAAGCAGATAAATTAAAGGATGAGTTTATGAATATTGCTGCACATGAATTAAAAACCCCTCTCGTGCCGATAATAGGCTACATCAGCATGATGCGGGATGGTAGCTTAGGTGAGTTGACTGAGGAAGAAGAAAAAAGCCTAGATATTATATCCCGTAACGTTGACCGACTTAAAAAATTGATTGATGACATATTAGATATATCCAAACTTGAATCTGGGGCTATGAGATTTGAGATGACGGATATTTCGGTTGTGGATGTTGCCTGGAATTCTGTGCAGGATATGCAATCTTACGCGGCTGGAAAGGGGCTTACCCTTAAAGCAGAGATTCAGGCAGGTATTCCCTTAGTTCATGGAGACAAGAATCGTCTGATGCAGGTTTTGATTGATTTGATTGATAATGCAACAAAGTTCACAGAGCAAGGGGGTATAGTTGTTGAGGTTAATCTAAGCGCGGATAATGTTTTGGTGAGGGTAAGGGATACGGGCATTGGTATAGCCCAAAAAAATATCTGTAGATTATTTGTTAAATTCCAGCAGATTGATTCCAGTTTAAGCAGGAGGTATGGTGGAACCGGTCTGGGTCTTGCCATATGTAAAAAAATAGTGGAGGCGCATGGTGGAAGGATCTGGGTGGAAAGCAAGTTTGGTGAGGGGAGTGTATTCCAGTTCACCTTACCTCTTAAAAAATAGCGTTGTTGTTTCCTTTGTAGTGTCTATCTAAGGCATGGATTAGCCAAATTGTGTAGATATCTTACTTAAGCTAACTAATGAAACCATTTGTTAATCTGATTCGGGTCAATATGTTATTTATACTACCTGAAGAATAGGAATTCGTTTATATCCTATGTCTCCTTTATATACTACTATACATGGCTGAAATCAAATCAATAAACATAGAACCTGATGGAATCTCTGTGAATTTGAAGATATCTGAGAGTGAATACGCTCTAATAGAGTCTCCGAGAACTGATTTTCTTCTTTTGCCATCTGATTCAAATGTGTTGGAGGAGTGGTTGACTACAGGCAGACTAGGAAACGGAAACCGGATAATGCTGCCAAACAAGATCATGAAAAAATATCATGTAGAAAAATTACACAAAAAGGTTCCTGCAAAAATATTTGAGATAAACGGCGGAAGGTTTCTTTTGATAAAATTGGAAGAAAACAAGCCAGGCATACCTGTTTTTGAGGAGGAGTCAGATGAATAGAAAGGATTCAGGCATACCTGGGTTAGATAAGGTTTTGGGTGGGGGGTTTCCTTCTGAGACGGTTGTATTGGTTTCAGGTGAGGCGGGCTCTGGGAAAACCCTTATTGGATTAAATTTCATTCTCAGTGGCGCAATCAAAGGCGAAAAATGTTGTTATCTTTCCCTGGGAGAAGACCTGGATGAATTATTGAGGGCGTGTGATGGCATAAAACCACTTAAAGACATCAGAGGATATTTAGGCAAGAATCTTGCAATAGAACATGTCGTCATGGGAGAGGACTTAGGCTTGGATTCTTTCACAAAAATTTTTGAATCCTATCCCTTGATTGATCGTCTGGTAATAGATAATGTTAACCGGCTTTTGATATTTGCAGAAAACCAAAGAGACTACCGGATGCGGCTCTCTGAATTGGTAAGATATTTAAAAAAGAGAGTAAAGTGTACCCTGCTTTTATGTGAAACAAATAAAGGAGAGATAGATACAAAAAACGGCGAAGCCTTTGAATGTGACGGTGTGCTCCATTCATCATTTATGGAATTCGAGGAAAAACCAAGAAGAATCATGGAGGTCCATAAATTAAGGTATTCTTCCTTTGAACCTAAGATACCTCATGAGTTTGTCATATGTGCTGATGGTTTGAGTGTAACTGAGACCCTGATCCTGTGAACCATGTATTGGTTTTTATTTTTTATTGTTTCCCTCAAATGAATTATTAGGGGGTGTATAGGTTGAGGCTGTCAACTTCTTTGCAAAGAAACATACTGAAAGCTTCAGTTGGCGGAATCTTGAACCGGTTTGAGATAAGTGGTAGGCGGAATACTCTATTCTTTGAGGAAATTCCTGCACAATATATCCTGGAATGTGAGTGTGCAGGTTATTCTAATGAGATGAGGTTAATTGGCCAGTTTTTTTTTTATCATAAACAAGCTTGTGCCTGCTACTATGAACAGATTGCCAATGAAGCTTCTTTTAGGTGATGTTATGCGGAGGGTGTGGATTAACCTGGGTTAATTGATGATCTGTGTCTTGATTTAAAAGATAAGATTGTTACATTAAACACACAAAATGAAAGCATAACCCGGTTTATCGGTGAAAATGAGTTTGTGGTTGGTTTATATACTGGGATTTTGAATGCAGTGTATAAATCAGAGATAACCTCTGTTGACGTATCTCAATCAGAGCGTTCGTGTAGGTATGTTTTTAAGATAGAAGATACGCCGTTTTATGTGCGTGGTAAAAAGAAGTCCAGGTATGATCAATTGAATTCTTTACCTGTATCTGACAAATCCACATTAAAGAATGCCTTGCGGTCGCATGTATTTCAATTAAAGAAAAATAACCAGATATATTTTAGAGATAAATTAGTAACTCCAATAGAAAATACTGTGTTTCATTTAATCGGCATCCAAGCTATTCTATCTGACAGGATACCTCATATAGCCTACAGCTGTTTTAAGGATGTTGTCATGAAAGATTCGTTAGATGAGGAGAAGCTTAATCTGCTTAAAACCCTTCTGCAGTCGATGGGGTGGGGTGTTGTGAAAATAATGGTTAAAACTCATAGAGAAATAATAATCCAGCTTAAGCATATTCCCCATGGGTTTCAGTTAGAGGACGATAACTGGGATTTTTTGATAAAATCGGTTCTAGGGTATCTATGGCTGTTGGATAAGGATTTCAAGGTTAATAAAGTTAATGAATCCTATAAAACACTCTCCATTCTCTACTCTACCTCTTGAGGCATCATTTACCGTATCTTCTCTCTGTAACTGAGTAATCGGCCATAATCTTTTCTATGTCTTCTCTTGTTATCTCTGGAAAATTTTTTTCTATAAATGCCAGTTGTGCATAATTTATCTGGTATAGTGGACAGTTTGAGAGCCGGTATGTGTTTGATGTTCTTATTACAATATCTATGGGTTTTTTCACCCAGAGACATTCCAGCAGATCTGAATCATCCATATCCTCCCTGT
>JAUWTD010000075.1 GCA_030609775.1 Candidatus Altarchaeota archaeon | reverse complement strand
GGCCGAAGTAAAGCCAAATGTAAGCCGAAACCGGCAGATCCCCCGTTCAAATCGGGGAGGCGGGATATAATCTTTTAAAAAAAAATGGCGCATGGTGTCCGCAGGTTCACAAGCTCGGTTTTCGGGGTGATTCTTGCCGACACGGTTTTAAGATATATTGCGCCCATGTTTGGCATAAATGTGTCTTTCACCTCGGATGAATTGATATTTATTGTGGTGGGTGCAGTGTTCACTGCCTTAGTCGCAGATAAAGTATATAAGAGATCATATCAGACGCTTGAAGAAAGATATGAAAACGACAGCAAAGTCATATCACGGTAAATTAATATTTAGTTGGGGGTGTCATTTATTAAGTTTTATGTGTTAGATTTATGTTAAGGTGTGTTAAAAAAAAATGAAGGCATATGTACTTATAAAAACATCTGAGGGGAAGGCCCGAAGTGTTTTAGATCAAATCCAGGCCATGGATGGGGTGAAAGAGGCTGTGGGAGTATACGGATCATTTGACGTAATCGCTAAATTGGAGGCAGATGACCTTGCCAGTTTAGTGGTTGATGAGATAAGGAAAATAAACGGAGTAGCGGACACAAACACTTTAATAGAAGCTCTCTAAAAATATTTTTTTATGCCCCGGTGGTGTAGTGGACTATCATGTGAGCCTGTCGAGCTTGCGACCCGGGTCCGAATCCCGGCCGGGGCGAACACAGCTCTTTTTTTATTTCTTCTTTGATTTACTGTATTCTTCAATCGCTTCTTTTTTCACGTGCCAGTTCCTGCCCAGTTTTATTGCATCAATCCGACCTCTCCTCGCAAGCAGGCTCAAATATTCCTGGGAATACACTGAATCCTTTGAAGCCTCAGCCAAACTCATATACCTTGAACCCGTCTTGAACACATCCAGATACAAATTCAGGCTTCTTTCAACAGCTCTGCCTGTGAAATCAACAAAAGGTGACACATCCCCTTTATCAGCTTCTTTAAGTCTGCTATAGTATTTCTTCCGGTCTACCTTAAGCACCATTGTAACCGGATACCCATGCCGCATAAGGAATAGGTTCATGAGAAGCCGTGCAGTCCTACCGTTTCCGTCAGTGAACGGGTGAATCTCAACAAGCCCATAATGGATTAAGGCAGATAACTCTATGACATTCAGTTTATCTGGATTCGTGTTAACATAATCTACATATTCCTTCATTTTTTTTGGAACTTTCTCAAATCTCGGCGGGCTTTTTATTGCACCCAGGATCCGCACATTAATGTTCCTATACCTCCCAGCATAGTCGTCGTCGATTCCAGACAGTATGATTTTATGCATGTCTTTTATCACGTCCTCGGTTATCTTGGATTTTTTATTCACGATACCTTCCAGAAGCTCGAATGCTTTTTGGTGGTTTATGGCCTCGAAATGCTCCCTGAGAGGTTTACCCTTGACGGTTATGCCTTCTTCTATCACAAGCTGCGTCTCTTTCAGGGTGAGTGTGTTACCCTCTATTGCGTTTGAGTTGTATGCAAGCTCTATTGCAAACTGTTTTTTGAGCTTCCCAAGAACATTTTTTGGCAGAGGCCTTAAATCATCAAGCTCCCTCCTTTTCTCAACTATTCGTTCATGGATGTTTTTATTGATTAACATAGTATATTATTGTATCGGATAGTTTATAAATTCTCCTATCCGATATTCAAACCAAAGGCTTTTTATATCTGTATGTTATATAATTCTAACAATATGTTATATATTACTAACAAAAATAACTGAATGTAAGAAAAAAAATGAAAAATAAAGAATACAGTAAAAACAAGACAAGAATCGTCTTGGCAGCGACAATAACCCTACTAGTGATACTAACTTCACTGCTATGGATGACCACCCTAATAGCTAAAGGAAAAAGCATAGACTCAATATTGCCTGGCGGAATAGCTGTATTAATTGCGTTATTCATGATACCTTTCATAAAAAGAAGATACTTTGACGTGAAAAAAGGATACCCCCACGAAGACGAGAGATCAAAAAAGATACTACTACATGCGACAGCAAAGGCATTCAGTCTTTCCATCTGGTGGATGCTGGCCTTAATGTTTTATACGGGTATGGGTGTAGAAGAGCATGGTTTCCCTGAATTAATCCCCCGGCATGTCGCAGCCGCAGGCATTATAGGTATGGCAATAATATTTGCTATCTCATATTTTTACGTGAATTGGAGAGGTGAAACAGAATGAAAAACGCACTATGGTATCTAGGT
Organism: Candidatus Altarchaeota archaeon; assembly: GCA_030609775.1. Classification (GTDB taxonomy): domain Archaea; phylum Altiarchaeota; class Altiarchaeia; order IMC4; family QMZM01; genus JAUWTD01. Next base: position 2,868 of record JAUWTD010000075.1, on the reverse strand, counting down.
TTCCTATCTGTATTTAGTTTACTGTATTTTGTTGAAGGAAAACCGGGTTTTCTCGGGTTTCTCGGATTCATCCCATATTTTTCAGTATACAAGATGAATGATGAAAGAATAGAGAAAAACGTTGGCAGGGCAACAACTAACGCTTTCATGTATACAATATTTTTCGGGTCTGCAACAATAGTGTACGGGTATCTAACAAAAAACATTGAAATAATGCTTCCAGCCTTTGTGGTTCTCTTCGGAGGAGCTTTGATAATCTGTCTGCTTTCCCTGTTCTACTATGACCAAACAGGTAAATGAAATGAAAACCCGAATCAAGGAATTCAGGGCAAAATATAATCTAACCCAGGAAGACCTTGCCAAAAAGGTTGGGGTTCGCAGAGAAACCATTGTCTTCCTTGAGAAGGGAAAATATAATCCAAGCCTAAGGCTCGCTTATGATGTAGCGAATGCTCTGAATTCAAGCATCGATGAGTTATTTCTCTTCGAAGACTGACTTTTCATGTTTCTGTATTGTAGCAGCTTAGTCTTGATTTGGTGCCGTCTAGGGATGCAATAAATAATTTGTCTTCGAATACTGTGAATGCTGTGATTCGGCCCTCGGTTTTCCAGGAATCTGTTAGCTCTTTTTCCGGGGAATATTTTTTTATTATGTTAGGAACGTATCCTTGGCTGTCTTCTGTGTCAGAGTCTGTGATGTATAGGTTATCTTTTTTATCTATTCTGATGCTGTTTGCAATGTTTGTTTGAAGATAGTTTTCCTCCAGTAGCTCTCCTTTTGAATCAAATTTCAGTATCCGGTCTCCTCCTCTCATACTTCTCTCATCGTTGAGTATTACGTAAATGTTTTTCTTTGAGTCCGCTGCTACGTCAAAGATGTATCCGGTCTGTTTGATGGTTAGTGTCGGGGTTGCGCTGGATTTACTGTATCTTTTTACGCTGCCTTGGAATTCTGCAACATACAGGCTGCCGTCTTTTAATTCCAAACCCATTGGAAGCGTGGCAGACACTGCCTTAAATGAGACGGTTTGGCCGCTGAGTTTGATTTTACCTACTGCGTTATGTGATCTGCTGGAAACCCAAAGATATTTTCCGTCGCTGACTATCTGTTGGTTGTCGCTTTGAAAGATTATGCCCCACTGGTGGCTGCATGCTCCGTCTACAACCTGGAATCTCTGGATTGTATTACGGTTCACTGTATAAATCGATCCATCATCTGAAACCAGAATATCTGAGTTAAAATCCCTGAAATCATAGCTGCATTCAACCAGTTTCTCTATTTCAGGTTTTTCTTCAGGCAAGGTCGTAGTAGGTGCGCCCGGAAACGTGGTTGTTGAGTTATTATCTGTTGGATCGTTCTCTAATAGGGTATACAGGTAAACTGATGCAATCACAACAACTAACAAAATCAGCACATGTTTTAGTTTGATTTCAATTATCATGTTTTTTTTTTTATATTAACTCTATTTTTTCTGTTCCATATTCTCTAAAATATTCTTCAACAAGTTTTGCAGCGTCCTTCCCCGGTGAAAGCCTCCTGTAAATTTCTGGCAGCAGATCCACTGCATTGCTCAGGGCATAGTATGGGATCTTTCTTTCTTCAACTGTTTCTTTGACGCTTTTTTTGTCGTCTCTTATCTCGTTTCTGTTTGTCAATCCAATACATGCTATAACCTGTATGCTCATTTCCTGTAGTTTCTCTAACGATGCAAGCAGGGATCCTCCGGTTGTTGTCACATCCTCTAAGATGATGGTTTTTCCTTTGGGTGTGCCGACGAAGTATCTATCTTTAAGGTCGCCGTGGTCTTTGGGTTTTGCTCTTCCCATAGGCAGGGAATAGATTCCTGCGCCGTAGTCTGGTTGTTTTTCAGCCCACTTGTATTGGGTGATTACGCCTAATTTAGTAGCTCCTTCAGGTACGCCGTAAAAACAATCCGGTTTCAGGTTCAAATCTTCAGTAAAAGCGATGACATAGTCTGTCAGTTTATCAAGTAAATACGCGTCTCCTGCAGCGTTCCGCCAGTTAACATACCAGTTGGATAATCTGCCTGACTTTAATTTTATCGGTTCCTTAAAGAAACCAATTATTTCTTGATTGATTATGAATTCATTAAATTTTTTTTGGTTGAATCTTTTCATAGTCTAAAAAGGAATATAGTGTATAAAAACAAATAAACACATTCAATGAAAACAGGATTTGTTCTCATAGTCTTGGTGGTTTTATTCAGTGCATGTGTTAATGAAGAAAGAGAGCAGTTGGGGGAAGTGGACGTATCTGATGCTAATGAATCCCACTTCATTGAGGCAAGAGAACATATGGTAGAGTTTGATCTTAAGGGGCGGGGTATCTCCGATGAGGTTGTGTTGGAGGCTATGGCTAATGTTTGGCGGCATAGGTTTGTCTCTGATGATCTTCAATATGATGCTTACTCGGATCATCCGTTGCCGGTGGGTTATGGGCAGACTATTTCTCAGCCGTATATTGTTGCTTTAATGACTCAGAGCCTGGCTCTAAAAAAAGAAGACAAGGTTTTGGAGATTGGAACCGGGTCAGGTTATCAGGCAGCGGTTTTAGCCGAGATAACTGATGAAGTGTATACTATTGAGATAATTGAGGAATTAGGTAAACAAGCAAACAAAACCTTGAAATCAGAAGGATACGGGGACGTAAAAGTAAAGGTTGCCGATGGATACTTTGGTTGGGCAGAATATGCTCCCTTTGATGCTATCATCGTGACCTGTGCTGCTGATCATGTTCCCCCGCCCTTACTTGAGCAGCTAAATGAGGGCGGACGATTAATAATTCCCTTAGGGAGTACAAAATATTATCAGACCCTAACCCTGTTTGAGAAAAAGAATGATACATTG
>JAUWTD010000079.1 GCA_030609775.1 Candidatus Altarchaeota archaeon | reverse complement strand
GGTGAAGTGAGTCCATTTATTGGTGTACCTTGCCCTGATATGGCTGAATTATTTCCTTTTTTTGGGAAATTGCGGCTTGCAGCCGTAATCGACAAACTGTGGTCTGATCGGCCTATAACTTCACCTACTTCACCTGCCTCCAATTGTGTTTCGATTGAGATAGATAAAATAGTGTTTGAGATATGAAGCCATTAAAAGTATTGGAGATGTGGCGGGATGAAGTCCGGTTAGAGTATTCAAGTGATGAGTGCACTGGTTGTGCGATTTGTGTTCAATGTTGTCCTAAGGAGGCTCTAATATTAAATCCGCCGGGTGCTGCAATTAAATACCTCATCGATACCGATCCAATAGAATTATCTGAAGATAAATGTGTGTTGTGTGGTGTTTGTGTCGCCGTCTGTCCAAGGGATGCTTTCAGGATATTGGTTAATGGCGAGGAGAAGCTACTTATAGTTGAAAATAAAGGTCTTCCCGAGCGTATTAGATTCGAAGGCAAGGTCATAATAGATCAGGAGAAATGTCCGAGTGGATGTGACACCTGCCAGACCATATGTAAAGAAGAGGCAATAAAAGCAGGAGATATAGTCGAAGTGGATGAGGATAGATGCATATTCTGTGGTGCCTGCTCTATTTCCTGTCCTTCCGGGGCGATAGAAGTCATAAGAGAGAAACTGTTGTATGATGAGTTAGACACATGTGGAGACATAGAGACGAGAATAATGAATCGGGTAAAGGATATTTTGTTAGGTAGGGTTAAGATATAAAATGAAGCGTAGGATAGATAAAGTAAACACCTCGTTTTCACCTAATCTATGGGTTAAAGGAAAGAATATTAAGGTAAGTATCGGGGCAAGTATAAAAGGAAAAAGGATTAAGATGCCGGGTGTCTCTGATCTGAGGGATTGGGATAATATATTACTCTCCAGATATGCCCCTGAATATTACGTGGTCTGTGATAAATGCAGTCTCTGTACTCTTGGACCCTGTGACCTAAGCAAAGGCAGGCGTGGGGCATGCGGTATTGATTCAAAAACCCAGCAAAGTAGGTTCTCTCTTCTTTTATGTGTGTTGGGCGCATCCACTCACACTGCACACGCAAGAGATGTGGTGAACCGGGTTATAGAGAAATATGGTAAATATACCCGGATTGACATGGGCCAGGATATTGATATTGATATGCCCTTATTTAGGCTTATTATCGGAAAAAAGCCAAAGGATATGCGAAGCTTGCTCAAAGGCTTGGAATACATCGAAAGAGAGCTTAACTCTCTTGTATCCTCGCTGTCTTTTGGACAGGAATCCAGTAATATGGATTTTGAATCAAAGTTGCTGCATTCCGGTATGCTTGATTCCCTAGGGATGGAAATAGCAGATGTCGCCCAGTTATCTGCTCTAGGGTTTCCCAAGGCAGATCCTGAATCGCCGTTAGTTGAAATAGGATTCGGCACAGCAGACACATCTAAGCCCGTAATCCTGTGTCTGGGACATAATGTTTGCAGCGGCGTAGAGATCATAGATTATGTTGCCGAATCAGACAGTAAGGTTGAGGTGGTTGGAATATGTTGCACTGCCCATGATCTGGCACGATATTCAGCTAATACAACAAAAATTATTGGTCCGTTATCTAATCAGTTACCCTATGTTCGATCAGGTATAGCTGATGTTATTGTGCTAGATGAGCAGTGTATTCGGGTCGATACCTTGGAGAATGCAAAGACTATAGGGATTCCTGTAATTACTACCTCAGATAAGAATATAGGTAGTTTACCTGATTTATCAGATGAGGATATAAATTACGTCGTGAAAAAATTGGTTGGCAAAGAAATTCCTGGAGCATATATCCCTGACTTGGATAAAGTCGGCGAGATCGCTGTGAAAACGGCAGTTGGAGTTCACATGAATAAAACTAGAACCCCTGTACAAAAAAAATCATACCTACCTGAAATCCGGAAATGCAGGGCACTTAACCGAACCGGTAAGGGGTTATGCTCTAAGGCGTGTCCGGTTGGATTGGATGTGTCCAAAACCCTGGAATTAATTCAGGATGGTATGATTAGGGAAGCAAAGGAGGTTATCCGGAAATGTATATTCTGCGGCAGATGTGAGTCTCATTGTCCTGAGAAGATACCTGTAACCCAGATCTTTTCTCAGGTAATTGCAGATGATTTGTTGAATCAGAAGGGTTTCATAAGGTCGGGTAGGGGGCCGGTAAGTGATGTGGAGGTTCGGAAGGTTGGCAGGCCAATAGTTTTTGGTGAGATCCCTGGTATAATCTTGTTTGCAGGGTGTCCGAATTATCCTGATGGTAAAGATGGTTTAATTGAGATGGCTGAGGTATTCCTTAACCGGAAATATATTGTTGCAGCTAGTGGATGTTCGGCCTTGGATCTTGCTTTGTCTGATAGGGATCTATATAAAAAATATCCAGGGGATTTTGATGCGGGGTGTCTTGTGAACACGGGTTCATGTGTTTCAAACTCTCACATACTTGATGCCGCAATCAAGGTAGCAGCTATCTTTGCGAAAAGGCCGCTTGAAGGGAATTATGAAGAAGTTGCCGACTACATTCTGAATAGGGTGGGGGCGGTTGCAGTGGTCTGGGGTGCCATGTCTCAGAAGGCTCATTCGATAGTTGCTGGGGCAAACAGGTTAGGGATTCCAGCAATCCTGGGGTCTCAAGGTAAAAAATATAGGCGAAGCCTGATCAGCAATAAAGAAACCCGTTGGAGTGTTTATGATACTCGGAGCGGGGAGGAATGTGAGGTGGGTCCGGTTCCGGAGCATCTTTATTATGTTGCCGGGACAAAAGAGGATGCAATTACTATGGTCCCTAAACTTTGTATGAGGGCAAGCGACGGCGTGAAAGGGAGGCAAATCAAAATTGCGCACTACCTTGATTTATATGAAAAATATTATGGTAGGCTGCCGGATGATTTCCATAGGTTCATAAGAACGAAAGCAGATATTCCTTTAACCTATAGGTCGCGTTTGTCTGCGATATTAGATGAGATGGATTGGAAGCCAGTTAAGAAGATCCCTGATCCCACTTTATTAGATCAAAAAAAGCGTTGAAGAACAAATAATGGGTGCGAGGATTTGAATAATAAAAAAAAATAATTGTTGGGATTTTTACCTTTTTTACCAGTAGAAACACTCCAACTAAATTCACGTCTTTAAATAAAAAAAATATATCTGTCCGAGTTTAAATCAAGAAGTCCTTTAGAATATCTCTATAGGTTCCCCTAAACTCGTTCAGTATCTATCTCTTTTTGGTCTGTGTTTTTGATAACAGTCTCTGCAATAAACAGGTCTGTCACCACTGGGTTTGAAAGGAACCTCTGCATCTTTGCCGCAGTCAGAACACACAACTTTGTGCATAGGCCTATCATCCCTTCTCTCATATGTCATTTATATATACCTCTATTTATTTGGGCAGCCGCAAATAAGCAACTGCACTATCTACTTATTTGTATTATACCTTTAAAACATAGGCCAAGGCAGGTGAAGTGAATTACCTAAATTTGAACCAGAGTTCGTGTGTGTATCCGTTTCTCGCATACTGTGTTTGCGTGTATTCTCTGCCTCCCAGTATCGCCGTTATATTATATTTTACTCCTGAGCCAACCTCCATGGAATAAAACCCTTGTTTGTCTGTTGTATCAACTGCCATCTCCTCTCCGGTTTCCAGGGATATGGCGTAGACTTTCACCCCTTTTATGCTGCGCTGGGTTGTTTTATTCATCACGTAGCCGTTTATTTCCGCGGAGCCGTCTTTCTGTCCTCCGACTGTCATCTCGCAGAGTTTTTGTTTGCTGAGTTTCTCTATCTGTTTGCAGACATCCATATCTAAATTGTTTATTGCGATCGTGAGGAAACAGTTGTCTCTTTCCTCCTGATTTTTGTAGGTGGTGCATTCTTCTGCAGTGTTTATATTGCGGTAGGATAAGCTGGTTGTAGTAATCGAGGTGGTGGTGGTGGTAGTAATAGTATTAATAGTGGTCGAAGTCGTTGCCTTGGATGTGGTTGGATTAGTTGTTGAAGTCGTTGCATTGGAACTTATCGTCGTCGTTGTTTCTTCTGTTGGCTGTTCAATGCATCCGGTAAATAAGATAAGCAAACATAATACTACCATATTGAAGGAAAACGTCTTTGAAAACTCTTTCATTATGTTACTCTTTTGTGTAGAACATTAAAAAACAACGAAATGACCCTGTAAATGACCCTGTAAATGACCCTATAACTGACTCCGTAAAAGGTAATTAAACATGGTCTAAGTCAGGTATAGTGGGGGCTGGGTGAATCTTGGAATAAAATAGTCAAAGAGCACAGGGAAACACTCTCTGGAACCGGGAATGCCTAAAATAGGCTCGGATGGATCTACTGTGCCTGTAACTGTGTATTCTCCAAAAGAAAAATTTGAAGAAGAGCAAACATGTTTTGTTAAATGAAAGACAACGCAGTACATTGGATTTTTTAAAGAAATTCGGAAAAATAACCAACAGAAATTATAAAAACTTAATCAGGACATCTGTGATAAAACCGATTTCAGGCTCTTATAAAATAGGGTGATAAAAGGATTGCTCAAAGCGGTTGGTG
>JAUWTD010000078.1 GCA_030609775.1 Candidatus Altarchaeota archaeon | reverse complement strand
GCTGGTCCGATGCCTGCGCAGGTGATGGTTCCGGGCGGTATCTCTGTTCTGCCTGCGTCCCGTATGAGTGAGGTGGGTAGTCCGTATTCTTTGGCTGAGTTGTAGACTTCAAGTAATTCATCTAGGTCCTGGCATTTTAGAACAGATTTTTTTTGCATATCCCGGATCCAGTCTTTCTTCCATTTGCTTTTGTCTGCTGCTTCCACTGCGGCGTGAGCTGCTTGTGCTGCGATTTTTCCGCAGCTCATTTTTAAGTCCTTTCGGATAACTATCACTTGCTTCATTTTGTTTTTTCGTAGTCTTCTCTGACTTCTATGTCTATTTCGGATCCCTTGAAGAGTTCTCTGTTGCTGTATAATAGAGTGAACATGGATAGATACGCTAAAATAAGTGTGAAGGCCATAGCGTATATGTAGGTTCCCTCGGTGTGGGGGACATCAAGTAGGTATAGGAAAACCAGCATCAGGGTCAGTGTTTGTGCAGCGAGTTTTCCTTTATTGAGCATGCCCGTTTTCAATACAACGCCTTTGCAGGGTGCTGTGCTTCTTATGGTTTGGACGGCGAATTCTCGTGAAACATTCAATATCGTCATCCAGTAAGGTATTAAACCCACTGCTGAAAAATAGATGAATAAGGAGTTTACTGTGATCTTATCCACCATCGGGTCGAGGAATATCCCGGTCCGGGATTCTATTTTGAGTTTTCTTGCGACTCGGCCGTCGACTAAGTCAAGGCCCAATGATATGATCAAGAGGATGAATGCTATGAGGGGGTTATCCTCTATTAAAATGAATATGAGGGGTAGGGGTATAAGTCGGGATAATGTTATAGTGTTTGCAATATTCATTGTTTATCTCCACTTCATAAGTATTTTTTTTCGGTTGACCATGAATTCCTTAAAGCTTTTTTGTAGGGATTCAGTTGAATCTATTTTTATGTTTCCGCAAGTGAGGTGCTCAAAATTTTTTTGGAGTTCGCGGTCGCGCATCGTCTCCAATACCATGGGATAGTATCTTGCCGGGCTTCTGCTTACGCCGCGTAGGGTTAGGGATTTGCTTAATATGTCTCTTGTGTTTATTGGCACTTTTTCTTCGCTGACACCCATGAGAACTATTGTGCCTTCGGGTTTTATTTGTTGTATGGAGGTGTTTATCACATCTTCTGCGCTTCTTTTTCCGACGCATTCAAATATTTTATTTATTTTGCAGTCTGAGGGTATTTTTTGTTTTCTTATGTTTAGGGTAGTTGAGAAATCAGATAAACGGGAGAGTTTGTCGTCGTGTACGCCGAAAATCCATAGATTTTCTTTGGTTAGACCAAAAACCTGGGAAAGTAATGTTGTTAATATGAAGCCCATGTATCCGTCACCGAAGACTGCTGCACGGTCATCTTTTTTCAGGTCGGCAGCTATTATGCCGCCGTAGGCTACTGTAGCAAGTTCAGTGTAGACTGCTATTTTGTCCGGAACCTCGGGAGGTATCTCTGCGACACAGTTTTCCGGCAGGATCAGTGAGGTTCTTGCAAAACCCGGGGCATTGCTTGACATGAATTTTGAGTTCACACAGCAGTTTTCTCGGCCTGAGCTGCAGTATTCGCATTCAGGGTTTTCGCATCTCATCGAGGGTATGAGAACCACTCGTGTGCCGGGTTTGAGTAAGGTATTGGAGCCGGATTCGGCTATTACTCCTACGGCCTCGTGTAGGGGTACGATAGGGTATTTGCTCAAAAAATTTTTCTTGTCTCTGACGCCGTATAGGTAATTGAACCCAAACAGGCTATAGTATCGGGGTCTAAGTCCGAAATAGTATTTTGCATCAGCGCCGCAGACCTGGGAGTGTGTTACATCTATGATGTATTCGCCTTCGGCAGGCTCGGGTAAGTCAACGTTAAACGCCTTTATCTGCTTTGGCTTAAGTATCCTGTATTCAGTAGATTTCATAAGTATATTCGCTCTATTAATTATTGAAATTAATATAGTTAAGATATGGAAAAAAAGCTGTGGGTTAGAGCAGACCAAGATAATGAATGGGATGATAGAAAAAAGATAATTACGACTGCATTAGAGTCTGGAGCAGACGCAGTCATCGTAAAAAAAGGAGAAGCAGGTAAGGTAACCCAGCTGGGTAAGATTCTTGTTGTTTCTGAGGATGATAAAGCAGACATCCGGCTTGTAAGGGATTTGAAGGATTTGAGTAAATTTAAGGGAAAGAAGGCATTTTATAAAGAGATTAACTGCAAGGAAGATGAAGAAGAGATTGTGAGAGCAGGTAAGGGAGCAGATTATGTTATAGTGAATGCAAAGAACTGGAAGGTGATTCCTTTAGAGAATCTTATCGCAGGTTTAGGGGATAAATCAGAGATCATTGTTGAGGTTTCCACAATAGATGATGCCCGGCTTGCACTTGAAACACTTGAAATCGGATCTGAGGGGGTTTTAGTTGACGCCGGTTTAAATGAGATAAAAAAGATCAGTGAATTAATTGATCAGGTTTCAACACAGAAACTAGATCTTAAAACAGCAAAGATTACGAAGGTAGCGCCTGTCGGCATGGGTGATAGGGTTTGTGTTGACACATGCTCTATTTTTAACGTAGGTGAAGGTATGGTTGTAGGGTCTCAGTCGAATAGTCTTTTCTTGGTTCATTCTGAGACCATTGAGACGCCGTATGTTGCTCCCAGGCCGGTCCGGGTTAATGCTGGTCCGGTTCATGCTTACACTAGGATGCCTGACGGCAAAACACGGTATCTTAGCGAGCTTAATGCAGGGGATGAGGTTCTTGGCGTTGATTTTGAAGGTAATACTCGGAGGATGATAGTTGGCCGCGTGAAGGTCGAAAAGCGTCCGCTTATCCTTGTTGAGGCGCAATCGGGGGATAGAAAAATTAAGACCTTGCTTCAGAATGCTGAAACAATCAGGTTAGTTACAGTAGACGGTAAGCCGCTCTCTGTTGCAAACCTAAAGGAAGGCGATGAGGTGCTTGTGTATTTAGAGGATTCAGGCAGACACTTCGGCATGAAGGTTGATGAGAGCATAGAAGAGAAATAGATTTACCGGTATCTGTTGAATAACTTCGAATATTCCTTGGCCGCATCTGTTGGGTGTGCGTCGTTGATTATTGTTCTTCCGACATTTATCAGCAGGTTTTCTCCGGCGGTTTTTATTATTTTTTCTGCGTCTCCGCCTTGTGCGCCCACTCCGGGGCAGAGAAATATTTTGTCTTCGCCGATTTTTTCTCTTATCTTTTTTATATCTTCTATTGATGCATTATCTGTTGCACCCACAACTACGCCATCTGACCTGCTTTCCTTTACTTTTTCTGCAATCTCAAGGTATAGAGGCACTCCATTTCGCAAGGAGTCTTTTTGCACCCATGCGCTTTCTGGATTAGACATCAGTGTAAGAACGAATACCCCCAGATCTTTTCTATGTGCTTCTGTGGTTGTTTCCAGGATGTTTCCTGCGAAAGGTGAGAAAGTGAATGAATCAAATCCAGCTTCCTTGATCCAGTATAATGCTGAATGGTTGCTTGCTCCTATGTCTCCTAGTTTATGGTCGAGTATTGTGATGCATCCTTCTTTATGGATTTTTTTGTTTAGTTTTTGCAGGTGTTTAATGTTTAAATCAAAGAGTATGAACTGTGAATTGGGTTTGTAGGCGCATGCGTAATCGGAGGTCTTTTCCACGAGATCTAGGCAGGATTCTATCAGGGCTTCCTCCCGGCCCTCGGCCATGACATTTTGTAGGATAACATCTAATCCCACACAGAGTATGCTGTTTTTCTCTTTTTTTGTTTTTTGGTATAGGTCTATAAACATTGTATTAATACATTAGATTGTAAGTTGATAATAATTTCCTTGTCTATTTTACTTATCATGACCATTCACCTAAGGTATTATTAGACAATTATCCATTATATTTTGTTTTTGTAGCGCCGAATTTCTGATAACATCCGGGATAAAAGAAATTTTTTTTGCGTTAGGAAAATTTGGACGAAACGAAGTGAAGTCTTATATCCTCTGTTGTGCGAGTGCGATAGCGCCTAGTGAGCGATAGTGAACGAGAGTTCATGTAGCCTCGCGGAAAATTTAGTTCTATTTCACATCTTTTTTATTAGGAAGTACCCTCCAAGTAAAATACCTGTTGCACCTACCCATTGTACAGAAGACAAAATTTCCCCCAATAGAATATAAGCAAATAATGCTGAAAATAATGACCCTGAGAGAAAAAAGGTGGTTGTGATAAATGGGCCGACTAATTTTATTGCTCTATATTGGCAGATCACAGATAAAAAATATAAGATTGCTGTAAGTATAACATAGAACAGACCACTAGATAATGCGTTTATACTTTGATAACCTAAAAGGAAAGGAATAAATATTACTATTAATAATGCGCTCATACAAACTCTGAAGAAAATAACGATGTCTGTTGATACGCTATGCATAATTTTTTTGGCAAAAACATTTTGGAATGCTATAGTAAAGGCAACGACGATTATCAGCAGATCACCGAAATGAGGAATTGTTAAAGCTCCGTTAGTTGTTAATAAGAATGCCCCAATTAGCATTATAAACATAAAGAATATTGAGCTTCTAGGGGCTTTTTCTTTTAATAATGAATAGGCTAAAGGCAATACAAATAAGGGAGTTAATCTGATAAGAAATCCTGCGTTTACTGCGGTTGTGATATTTTGTCCTAAGAATAGAATTAGGATAGCTGCAGCGGAAACAACCCCAAGAATAAT
>JAUWTD010000029.1 GCA_030609775.1 Candidatus Altarchaeota archaeon | reverse complement strand
GATTCATCACTTCCTGAATCCTTCTTCTTCGTTGCCTCATTTATGCAGCCTTCAAAGATCCCTGACAAGAACCCACATAATTTCATGTTAATATTTTTGACACCAGCCGAATAAACTGATTCCCTCATATGTATCATAATGGATTCCGTAGTTATCTCATATTCTATTATCCCAATCTTCATGTCAAAGAATAGTTTTTTAATGAAGTATAATGCGTCAAACAAATTATTTTTCTTGGCTTTTCTGATTATCCTCTCACCGATTTTTCTTCCAGCCCACTTACAAAGAACTACATGGCCTCTAGATGTTGAAAGTATAAGATAGTTTATGGACTGAGGGATTGCAATCATTAAAAAATCACCTACCTGCTCTCTACCTGTGTCCTTTTCTTCACTAACTACAAGATCAATAGATGCATATAGTACATTATTATACTCCTCCTTTGTTAGTGGTACTACTCCTCCAGGGATAGTTGTTCCCTCATGTTGGCATACCTCTACTTTACAACATGGATCTCCTTTAGTTACGCATTCGGTTTCAATACCATCCCACAATCCGCCGAAGAGGGCTTCTGTCTGCCCTGAAAGGATACCTACCTCTAGCTCCATACTGGATTTAGCCAAGGGTTCATAATGATACCGATCTATGATGGTTTTAATTATGCCACATCTACTCTCACCCAGTGTATACTCCAGTTTTTTTCCTTTCTTGTCTGCTTCTATGTTCTCTAGTACTCCGCCACCATCGTTTTTCCAGCCATCTATCAGAGCTTTTTGCACTCTTTTATTATGGAAGACCATGGAAAGTAACCCTGTTTTTGCAAGAGCATTGACAAATGATTTCATTTTCAGGGTCTTTAACAAACCATCAATAGTGCAATATCCCAATATTTTTCCAAGCCTATAGAATTCATACACAGACCTAGGTGAGAGATAAAGAAATGAAAAAACCTGCAAAGCAAGAGTAGCAATATGCACCTGATCCCCTAGTTCCTGGCGTATGGGTGCAGTTTTTATGTATGGGCTGATTCCGACGTTTTTCATCGCCTGAAAGTTAGAGTATAAGAATCTACCTCTTTCCCTTTTCTCCAACAGATAATCTATTGTGTTTTTTTTGGGTTCAGATCCAGGATCCATTTTATCTATAAAAACAGGCTTCTGATACAATAATAGGGTATCCTAATTAAAAACCATTTCCTGAATTGTTTATAATCTATTCTCCCTGCTGCTATCTCCAGACCCTTATAAAGCAGGGGTTTATTTGAGGCGATCGATTTAACAAATACTGTGGGATGTTTATATATTAACAGAGATACATTCAGTGCATCTTTCAGGTATGTGTCAAAGATACTATGGCATGTGTTACTATATTCTTTTAATACCTTCCTTGAGAACTCCTCTTGTTCATAGGCCTTCACTAAGGTATCTGCTGCTATTCTCCCCGAGTTTATTGCGTAAGGTATGCCTTCTCCAAAGAGGGGGTCAACAAAACCTGCAGCATCCCCCACTAGAAGAATCCTGTCTGAATACAATGTCCGGTCATATCCGCCAAAAGGGATTAGGTGAGCATGATATTCTATGTTTGTGTCTAGATTCAGCTTCGATAAGAAGTTTGCGAACACATCTTTCGGATTCCCAAATCCAGATAATGTCCCATAGATTCCAACAGAGAGATGCTCTTCTTTAGGGAATACCCACCCGTAGCCTCTGGGAATATACCCCATGTAAATAGTTGACATATCCTGATCTTCTATCATTCCCTGTTTAATGGGTACTTGCGCCTCCAGGCTAAGTGCAAGTTCTTTTGGTCTGAATGCCTTGCGCACAGATCTGGATACAATACTATTAACACCATCTGCACCAATTACAGCAGATGCTTTATATATGTTCCTGTTTGTTCTGACATTTACTGCATCCTTTGTTAACTCCACTGACTTAACCCGCTCAGACTCTCTAAGCTCAACGCCTGCATCCACTGCCTTTTCTGCCAGATACAGGTCGAATTTATCCCTAGAAACAAAGCTTATTATCTTAAAGGGTGTTCTGACCTCTATTTTATAGTCTCTGTAATGAAGTTGTGTGCCAAAACATCCCCCTTCTATCAATTCTTTTTTTATTTTGAAATCCAATAAAGAGGCAGCCTTTGGAGTAATACCTCCTCCACAGGGTTTGTATCTTGGAAGCTTCTCTTTTTCAAGCATCAATGTTTTCAATCCCTTTAACGCACATTGTCTTGCAGCCGTCGACCCAGACGGGCCAGACCCTACAACTATAACATCATAATCCAAGATATCACCAGATATAATATCTTACCGCTTAGGTGGATAAATATATGTATATCCATATATATCCTCATCCGAGAACTAGTTTCATCAGCTTTTCAGGATCCCTGTGCCGACATATAAACTCACAGTATGGGTCGCCATTTGCAGTGCATTGTGTTTCTGTTACCAGCCACTCTGATTCATCATCCAATGAACCCTTCATCTTCGTAGCCTCATTTATACAACCTTCAATGATACCTGCCAGAAAAATACATAATTTCATATTGATGTTGTTGACTCCTGAAGAATACACTGACTCATCCACCCTTATCCTGATTGAGTCAAGGCAGGGTTCACATTCAATTAGACCCATTCTAAGATCCCTGAACAATTTCTTCAGATAATCCAATGCATCAAATAAATTACATATGCCCTTCTTTTTCATTATCTGCTCTCCTACCTTTTTCCCGGCCCACTTAGATAAAATAACATGGCCTTTAGATGTTGACAATAAGAGATAGTTTACTGACTGAGATAATGAAATAGTCTGATAATCCCCCACACACCCTCTGCTTGAATTTCTTTCCTTGCTGATAGCGAGGTCAATGTTTTTATCTAATATCCTGAAGTATTCTTCTTTTGTTAAAGTGCATATCCTTGGTGTAGTTCTGCCATCCTGCAGGTGAAGTTCTATTCCACATGCATGATCTCCTTTACCCATGCACTCTGTTTCAAAACCATCCCATACACCACCTAACAGAGCTTCAGTCTGCCCACAAAGGATTCCCACATCTATGCAATTACAGGGTTTTGTCAAGGGATCATGCTGATGCCTACTAGAGAGTGTATTTATTATGCTGCAGCTATTTTCCTTCAAGGTATACTTCATCCACTGTTTTTCCATGTTGATTTCAATATTTTCTATATTCCCTCTTCCCATATGCCTCCAGCTTTTCTTCTGGGCTTCAAGTATTATCCTGTTTTGTAGACTCCGGTTCCTTGAACCTTTCAATGCGGCAGGGTTTATATTAAGGGTCTTAACTAAGCCAGGGATTGAACAATACCCAATTATCTTCCCTAACCTATAGAACTCGTGTGCGAATACAGGAGATAAATAAAGCGATGAGAAGAAACGCAATGCAGCAGAGGCCACATGTTCAAAATCTCCAAGTTCAGGGCGCATAGGTTTGACTTCTGAATTATGTCCAATTCCTATGTTCCTCACGACTGGAAAGTTAGCGTATAAAAATTTCCCCCTCACTTTCCGGTCTATAAGATATTCTGCCCTACTTGTTATCTGTTCTGGCAAATAAACCTGAGAAAATACAGTTTCCTTGCTAAATTCAGACAAACCATCTGAAAAATACATTATTCCACCCAATATATTATTCGGATTTAGAGAATAATAAATGAGGTATTTATTTTCCCCTATCCTACTTTGGAACCTGCTGGAACCGCCTTATCCGGCTTCAAAAGAATCACACCTTCTTCCCCCTCAGCTGCAAGGATCATCCCATAAGAGACTTCACCTCTCAACTCAATTGGCTTCAGGTTTGATACGACAATAACCTGCCTACCTATCAAGTCATCCCTACTATAAGCTGCCCTGATGCCAGCGATTACCTGTCTATCACCCTCTTCCCCTAACCCGATCTTCAACAGATACAATTTATCAGCGTTCGGATGATTCCTCACATCCTTTATCTCACCTACCTTTAAACCAAGTTTCTCAAAATCCAAAAATTCAGCATAATCCTTCTCTTCGATTACATTTTCCACTTTGTTTATGTGTCTTGTTTTGAATTCATCAATCATGTCATCCTCAATTTTATTGAATAATAATTCAACTCTTTTGATCATATGACCTTCCTTGATGCCAAGTTCACCTGCACTATTCCATTGCTCATCAAAGACGGAGCCTTCAAGATCCAATATCTTCCAGATCTTCTCGGCTGAATACGGCAGAAACGGGGCAGAAACTATTGCAAGCGTCCTCGTCAGGTTAGCGCACAGATAAAGTGTTGTAGAATTTTTGTTTTTCCAAGGCTCTTTTTTCTGGAAATACTCATTGCCGAAATGAGCCAATCCCATTAATTCCTTTAAAGCCTCAAGAAATCTGAATTCCTCAATACATTTTCCGACCTTCTTCGGAGCCTCTCTGATCCTTTCAAGCATCTGCTCGTCCAACTCATCGAACTCTTCTATTTTCGGAATCACTGAAGACTCTTGTTTTTCTATAAATGAAAGGTTTCTGTTGATGAAGTTTCCGAATGCTGCAACAAGCTCATTGTTTATCTTATGCTGAAACTCCTTTAAAGAGAAGTCAGAGTCATGTTTCGCAGGATTAATACTTAACAGATAATACCTTAATAGATCCGGATCAAAATCAGAGAGTATATCATGAAGCCAAAGAACCCAGCCCCTACTTGTACTCATCTTTTTACCTTCTAATGTAAGGTATTCATTACTTGATATCTGCCACGGCAGATTATAGCCTGAGTGAGCCATAAGCATTGCAGGCCAGATAATTGTATGGAACGGAATATTGTCTTTTCCTATGAAATGAACTATCTTGCATTCATTCATCCAATATTTCTTCCAATCGTCAGGCTTACCTGTTTTCTTGGCCCATTCCTGAGTTGCCGAAATATATCCTATAGGTGCATCAAACCACACATATAAGACCTTACCTTTTGCGTCATCCAATGGAACCGGAACACCCCAATTCAAATCTCTTGTTATTGCCCTGTCTTCCAGACCTTCTGAAATCCAGCTCAAAGAAAAATTCCTTGCATTATCTGGCCAGTGTTTATTCTCTTTTATCCACTCCATTAACCTATCAGAGAACTCACTCAACCTAAAAAACCAATGCTCTGTTTCCCTCTGCTGTGGTTTCCCGCAACAGAGTATACAATATGCATTCTCCATCTCATGCGGTTCAAGCTGTTTTCCACAAACCTCACACTGATCCCCTCTCTGATCCTCTGCGTTACAGTGAGGGCAAACACCTTTAACGAACCTATCTGGAAGAAACCGGTTACATTGCGTACAATAAGGCCTCTGAACTGTTTTTTTATATATAAAATTATTGTCTCTAATCTTTGCAAAAAACATCTGAGAGTTCCTATGGTGTGCTGTATGGGTTGTTCTAGAAAAATTGTCAAAGCTTATTCCAAGACGATCAAAGGCATCCTCCATGGCTTTATGGTATTTATCTACTACCTTCTGAGGGGTTATTCCCTCCTTTTCGGCGGTGACTGTTATTGGGGTGCCATGTTCATCCGAACCACATACAAATAATACATCATTCCCTTTAAACCTATGGTATCTGACATAAACGTCTGCGGGAATATAGGCTCCTATAGCATGCCCTACGTGGAGCGGACCATTTGCATAAGGCAGTGCAGACGTAACAAGTATCCTTTCAGATGTCATAATATACTATTTATATTTCAGAATAAAAACAGACCTAAAGCCGGTTAACCTCAAGTATGTCCACCTGACTTACAGAGTCCTTGCTCTTTAGTTCAGCTTCGATTTCATCAACACCACCCTTACTATCATCCAAAAGAATCACAGCTTCAATGCACTTGAGGCCGAAAGCAACAGGCTTTATCTCAGAACTATGCACTTGCCCGTAACCTTTAACAATCTCTGATAGATTACCCTCAATAACAGAAAGATCTGTTTCAATATCCTTTGGCATTATTCTAAGGGTTAAAGCAACATTTAGTTTCATTTTCATTGAATTAGAAAATCTTATTTAACTGATTTTATTGTGATCTTAGTCTCACCCGGGAGCTTCATCATCCCCTTCTTAAGGGCTCTTTTCACATTTATTATCCTGTTCTCATCCTTGTTAATGTATACTGTGAGCATAGCCTGTTTTTTATGCACCCTTGCAGCAGTACCCACAGGTTTACCGAAAGAATGCCTCATGCCACTTTGCACTCTGTCAGCTCCTGCACCCGTTGCCATCACATTCTCCCTGAGGACATGATGAGGATAAACCCTGATTTTAAACCTAAAGTTACTTACACCTAATTTATCTTCAAGAGCCCTGTTAACTGTAATTCTTGCAGATTCAATTGCATTATGCCTAACCTGGACATTCTCTTTCATCACCACCGAAATCTCTGTATCAAATTCAGCTTTAAGATTACCCATAGTATAACGGGTCACCTTTGAACCAGGAATCCCTGTAATGAACGAATCCTGAGGATTTTTAGCAACACGCGTATATGCCGGGCTGTCCCATTTATAACACTTTGCAGGTCTAAGTCCCATTTTTAACTCAAAATATTTGAGATTTCATGTATAAAAATTCCTTTACATATCTTTTAAAATTATGATATTCCCCCGGCCTTTCTTAAACCTCTCAACCAAACCTCTGTTCTCTAGATCAGATAACATCAAGCTTACTTTTGCTTCAGAGTAATGGAGCACACCCCTAAGCTCTAACTGAGTCATCCTGCCGCCATGTTTCCTTAATATGTCCATTATCTCTTTAAGATCATCTGGAATCACTTCCGTCTGATTTCTAAGATCTTCTGGGGACACCTTCCTTTGGTTTCCACACATCCTGGATTTCCTTCTAAATATGTGGATACATCCTATGATAATAAGAACAACAGCCATCCAAGAGATCCATTCATTCTCCTTTTCCTTTTTCATATCCCTTAGCAAGCCTTCATCAATACTGAGATTCATGTTAAATTCATTAAATGGATCCATACCCAAATCTATATCTGGAAACATTATTACGTCAAAGACAAAATCCCCTCCGGTTTCAATAGATACATCCTCTTTGGAGTGATACAACAACAGGTTACCTTCGTAGTATTTGGTCTCCATACAATATTTGCCTTCTTCTAATTCAAATTCATAGACTCCGTCTTTTGCCACAAACCTTTGAGGGGGTGTTGAGTTTATGTTCAATATAGCATTCTTGAGAGGCTCTAGCGAATACCATTCATATATTGTGCCATGTATGGTGGCTGCAGAAGATAACCCAACCACACAAAAAATGAAAACAGACAAAATAACTAACTTCAATACATTAGACATAACCTTAATTTTGAATGATTCAATAAAAATAACCTGACAAAGAAAAGGTTTAAAAAACAGCCATTAAGCTTTTAGGTCACAGATTATGTTTTATAAATTAAAATAAGGCATAATAAAGCTTTATTTTAAAAAAGAAATAAAGTTTGCTTTTATTATAACCCTACCACTAAAATATTAGGTCGAAAAAAACCTGACCGGTCAAAAAAAATTCGACACTAAAAATATATATATGAGGTGATTTTATGAATACAAAAAAGAAATTAACCTACGCAGTGACTGCTCTGATAGCCTTTGCATTGCTGGCATCCACAGCAAACGCATATTTTGGATGCATATTCGGAAGCAACAACGCAATATGCTTCAACAGAGGAATTTCAGATATCCCTGGAGATGAGTTAAAGGTATTTAACCTATATCAGGCAGATCTAAGTGCTGTAGGACTAAGTGCTGTAGGATATACCCCGGTGAACGCAGAGATTAAGTTTACTGTGGAAAATCCAAGCGATGTAACCCTCGGAGTGAAATACGGCATAAACGGAGAATGGTACCAGACCGTGTTTATTGAACCTGGAGAATCAGCGGCCATAAAGTCAAATGTGGACATAGACGATATAGTCTTCGGCCGGATAAACAAGGTCGCATTTAAGACCACAGTAGACGTAGACGAAATCTTACCGCTGAGGGGATACTTAGCAGTTAAATGGACAAGAACCTAATTCTTGTCTTTTTTTTCTTTTTTTTCTTTTTCCTCTCTTATATGAACTAAATAACTTATCCTTTAAGAGTGCAGTAAAAATAGAAATGAAATCAAAGACAAAGAGCCTAAGAACAAGATTGACTGTAACTGTGATCCTGGTAATGTTCTTACTAACCTATGTGGCTGCGGCAGAGACAAACCAAAAACTTCTGGACCGTGTGCGAGAGTTCCTCATAAATAAGGTAGACGAGGCCATACAATATCTGGAATATATGAAATCAATTATAGATTCAATAAACGATCTCGATAAGGAACAGAAAAACGAGATAAAAACAAGGCTTGACGAATCTATTAACCTCTTTGAAGGGAAAAAATCAGAGATAAATACCGCAAAAACAAGACTAGAGCTATTATCTATTATCCAGGATATGCGACATGAGTGGAAGGAGATTACATCATACAAAGAGTGTATCAGAGGAATCATTCTCACCTCGAGGTTTGATGACATAATAACAAAGGCAGAACACCTATCAGACCGAATCGATGTAAAGATTACTGAATTAGATGGAAACAAGGCAGATACTGTGAAATTGAGGGAACTACACTCAGAGTTCGACGCAGAGATATCTGTACTAAAGGAAAAAGTATCTGATGCAAAAAAAGAATTCAAGTCCGGAAACCGCACAGAAGGCTACCTCTTATTGATGGAGGCAAAAAAAAGCATGGATGACGGACACAACACTCTGCGAGATATAGTCAAAGAATACAGGAAACTAACCTAGAACTCAAAGAGGGTAAGTCTGTTTTGCCCTATTAACTGTATTCCACGACTTCCTGACGAAATCAGGTAGTTCACCCCCCCTCAAAAGCTTTTTAAGAAACTAACCTAGAACTCAAAAAGGGTAGTCTGTTTTGCCCTATTAACCGTATTCCACGACTTCCTGACGAAATCAGGTAGTTCACCCCCTCTCAACAGCTTTTTAATAAACTCTTTTGTTAGCTCATCAGCCGGATAACCCGAACCGATTTCACCATAAATCACCTTTAATTTTTCTATTTCCCTATCACGCTCAACCTTTGCAAGAATCGATGCAGCACCTACCTCCACATATGTGTCATCTGCTTTATGCTCAGATATTATCTGAGGAACAACAAAATCATCATTTCCCGAGGTTATGGCGTGAATTATTTTCCGTGTATATGCTTCAGGGATAGTGTCTGCAGAGTCAACAAAGATCTTATCCGGTACAGTTTCCAAATTCAAGATCATCTCAGCTATCTTCATCGCTTCAATAACGTTTAGAGAATGCTTCTTTCTCAATGCATCAATCTCCTGTGCAGTTACCTTCAAAAGACTCCATTCAATCGCAATATCCATTATTTTTGGTTCAAGAATACGCCTCCTTGAAGGTGCAACCCTCTTAGAGTCCCTCACATTCAGAGCTATTAACTCTTTTTTACCTTCTTTGTCAAAGACTGCACATCCCAAGACCATGGGACCTATCACAGGACCCCTCCCAGCTTCATCAATACCACAGATCAATTCACTCATCTTAATTCGCATTTACTGCATCTTACTTTTTCTCAACCAATTAAGGTCAGATATATATAACTCCCTTATGTCTTCCATTCCAAGACTCAATGCAACAACCCGATCCAAGCCAAGACCCCATGCAAGCACGGGACAGTCGAAACCAAGCAAAGGCTTGACAACCTCGGGTCTAAATATCCCTGCACCACCTAATTCAATCCAACCCCTGCCTTCAATATAAACCTCTGGTTCAACACTCATCTCAGTGTAAGGAAAATAAGCAGGCCTAAACCTCACCCTAAGACCCATTTTCTGGTAGAATCTATCCAGAATGCCTAGAAGATTCCTAAAATTAGCGTTCTCGTCAACGACGATACCTTCAACCTGATAAAACTCAGGGAGATGTTTATAATCCACTGCCTCATTTCTAAAAACCTTACCTACGCAGAACACCTTCGCCGGAAGATCTGTTTTATTCAACGTTGTGAGGTGCCTGCATGTTACAGAGGTTGTATGCGTTCTAAGCAACAAAGACTTAGCTAGATCCTTATCCCACTTATAACCCCACCCCGTGGAGCCAGTCGCCCCTCCATTCTCATGTGTCTCCTTTATTACCTCACCAAACTCATTGATACCCGATACCTTCATATCTATAGGTTTTTCCAGATAAAATGTATCATGCATGTCTCTTGCAGGATGATCCTGCGGAACAAAAACAGCATCAAAATTCCAGAATGCCGACTCAATGAGCGGACCGTTTATCTCCGTGAATCCCATAGCAACAAATATGTTACTTATCTTATCTATCAGACCTCTGAGAGGATGTTTCTTGGCAGGATATCCGGGTTTTACAAAAACTCTGATGTCATATGGACGAAAAGACTTATTCTTCCATTCACCTGTTTTTATTATCTTCGATGTGAGCTGAGAGATAGCATCATCAACCTCTGTAGTTTCACCGATTCTTTTACCTTCCTGCGTTGGAAGAATCCATACCATCTTCTTTTCAGATACCTTGATGACCCTTTTTCTGCTCTTCAAGAACTCAAAACCCTTCAATTGATCATCGGTCAACTCAGATACCTCCAACATGTTTTTTTCGCTGAGTAACAATAAAAGCTCTTCATCTGCAGTCTTCTTTGTGCTTAAAACCTCTATTTTCCCATTTTTACCCATCTTTACAAGATTCTTTTTCCGAAGCCAACCAAGACCTATGCTTATCTCTTTCTTTTTGAGCTTCTCTTCTAAGACTGAAAAATTTCCTCCTCCTTCTAGAATACTAATTATCCTTCTCTCAGGAAGACCCTCTTTTACGTAAACCTTACCTTCTATGTCAAGGGTTATTTCCACCCTAACTTTCTGTTCTACTCTCACCAAATCCTTTGTTGAAAGCCAAGAGACTGTTCTATTTACTGCATCCACATCAAGCCCTGCAACTTTTGCTATATCCTCAATAGTGGATTTCTCATCCAAGACCTTCAAGACCCTTATTTCATTAGGATGCAAATCCATCTTTTTATTATTATCATACATAATCAAAACCCGACACCTCAACTACTCTTGGTTTCTCATATCGTGGAAGCTTCTTCTTTGTTTTTTTTATCTTGATTTCATCAACTTTACACATGACAAAAGGTATTCTAACCATGGCCCCTGCAATTATGCATTCCCCTACGTCAAGTGAATCCAAGTCACTTATTATCCCCTCATCTATAGCTTCAAAGGATCTTTTAATATGCTCCTTATCACCTGGGTTAGTTATATGCATATAGATTCCTGTATTACATTGTGAAAGAATCTCATCATCAATCTTACTTGGTTTCTGAGATATAACACAGAGACCTATGCCAAATTTCCTACCTTCTGATGCAATCCTCTGCAACTGATACTTACATGAATGAGAAATCTTTGAACCCCCATAATTATGGGCTTCTTCAATAACAAAAAGCAGTTTATAGTCTATTGGATTAGGCATATCATTCTCCTTTTTTATCCTGCCTTTAAGAAGCTCTTTTGACAGATACGACACCACCGATTGCCTGACACCCTGAGGTGCATAAGACGCATCAATTATCGTGATCTGATATGGCTTCACAATTTTAGTGATATCTGTTCCGAATTTATCGAAAACACCCTTAAAGACCCTGCTAAGAGACACAAGCCTCCTCTTCAATGCCTTAGCTGTTTCCTCATGGATTATATCATCATCCAGATCACTGCAGTTATCTACGATATCCTCTAAAGTATATTCTTTTCCATTTAACCTATCTAACACAAACCCAAGAGCTGATTTCTGATTCTCGTTTAATGTCGTGAAATGACTAAAATCTTCGGCTGCTAATTCATAGACCGGAATCTTAAACTCCTTATACCCTTTTTTTGGATGTTTTACTGTATAGACTTCAATATCTACGCCTGTTTTCTCAGCTAACTTAGAAAGCAGTTTTGGATATTCTCCATGAGTATCCACAACAATCACCGGAAGGCTCATGGAAGCAAATTCACTGATAAGATTAGCTGATGTATAGCTTTTACCTGCGCCAGTGCTTGCAAGGATTGCCATATGCCTGTCATATTCTGCAGGATCCAGAAAGGCTCTTGCACGGGCTCCATAAACCGAACCTATGCTTATGCTATCTTCCTGTGCAAGTCCTCCTGCAAGAATACTTTTAAGCTCTTTTTCATCTGCGAGAAAAACATCACTATAAGGTTCAACCGGCCTTTTTATCTTTACCAGCCTACCCTCCTTAAGCCTCCCAAATACCTGAGCTCTTGCAACAAGCTTCTGTTTAGAGCCTATCCTATCATCCTCCCTGTAACCCATATGAGCAATTATCCCATAGAACTCATCTATCCTAACTATTGTTCCAAGTCGCATACCCTCGTTTTTAACGAGAATGTCTATCTCTCTGCCACTTGAAGAAATGACCATGCCTGCAGACCCCATATAAAAATCTATGATTCTAGGGATATAAACGATGGAAAAGACCAAATTCTACCGGATAAAAGACGAAATCAGGATTCTTGGGATCGACGACGCATCATTCAACCTATACCAAGACAAAAAGACAATGCTCATAGGCGCCATATTCAGAGGCGGCAGCTTCCTTGACGGTGTCCTGAAAACCGAGGTTGAAATAGATGGAACAGATTCAACATACCAGATAATCGAGATGATAAAAAACACAAAACACAAGGATATACGAATCATCATGCTCGACGGCCTTGGCTTTGCGGGATTTAATCTAGTAGACCTAGAACTATTATTCAAGGAAACCAGATTACCTGTTATCACCGTTGTAAGACAGATGCCCAACTTCGATGCGATAAAATCCGCAATCAAAAACCTAGAAAACAAAGAATTCTACTATAACTGCATTGAAAAAGCAGGTAAACCCAAGCAAGTAGAAACTCAACCCGGGAAATTCATATATATCCAATACACTGGAATTACGTTCTCTGATGCGACAAAAATAGTGCGTCTATCCTCCACAAGAAGCCTGATACCTGAACCTATAAGGGTCGCCCACCTGATTGCCACCGGAGTAGCTCTTGGCGAATCACGTGGAGGCGCATAAAACAACAAAAAACTATCTTAGCTCTGGCTGAACACGCAATCCTTCATCTGACAGAATAAGAGACCTTCTCCCCGTAAGATGCTTTGTACCCCTCATCTTTAAGACCTCGATATACTTCTTTCTCGCATTCTCAATTTCAAGATACGATAACAAAATCAATGCATCAACCATATATGCATCCACTGAATGAGTGATGTCATTATATGAATACTCTGTAGTCAAGAAAATAGAGCACCCCTGGCCTTTCATGTAAACCATCAGATCATGAATAAATCTCCTGTACTTAATTAAATCACCTAAACCATCCATTATCGCAGTGATTGGATCTATAACCACCCTCACTGGATCATATTTCTCAACATTCTTTTGGATGACCTGCAGGATATTCTCCGGGTTCTCTGATACAAAATCACCGACATCAACAAACGCAATATTCTCTGATTCAATGGCATCCGACGAATAAAAAGAAAAATTTCCAAGAAACTTCTTAACAACCCAAACCGGCTCAGATATTGCGGTGAAATATAATGCCTGTTCACCCTTCTTTGCACCATGAAATAGACTTTGCATCGCAAATGTTGTTTTACCTGTTCCTGGTTCGCCACCTACTAAGATTGCCGATGGAAAAGGAAAACCTCCATTCGTCATCTCATCAAGACCCGGTATACCCGTTTCTAATCTGTCTGTTTTTTCCATTTAAAATATATCCTCCTTAATCTCAAATATGCACTTCTGTGCTCCCCTACTCTCACATTGTATTTCCTTGCAATACACTTTCTTCTGATAATATTCAACATATAATGAAACAATTATCCCTCTAAGCAGATCACAGTTGCTGACCTCCCCGTTCACAGCCTCAATAGATCCTTTCATTATAATCTTCTTCTCCTTAAAAGATGCATCCTCAATGATACCTCTCTCCTTCAGAATCCTAGTTGCCTCCTCAAAGAATCTGTTGCGATCCTGAATCTCTTCTATTATCTTTTTACCGATTATTTTACCCATTGAATGAAATAGTCCATGACTTGATTTAGATAAGATAGACTCATGCAATCTCTTAATCTCGCATAACTCATCCTTTGATACATTCATATGTTCCATTTTAATTATGTGAAAAAAAATCAATAGATTTTAATAGCTGTTTAACCTATTTAGTTATATTTACTATATATACTATTCTCTACAAGCAATTAAATATAATGGAAATGCAAAAAAACGAAACCCTACAAACAAAATACGAAGAATACCTGACTAAAGGAGAGACACCTTCAAAGGAGTTTAACGTAGGCTCCTACAAGGCGGTGATAACAAATAAAAGAATCATCCTCATAAAAAAATTCCCTAAAGCCTTTATACCCATATCCTATACAAGCATAACAAATATAGAACATCACGTATATATCCACTGGGGGATACTCACCAGATCACTGATCTTATTTGCTTTATCCCTCTACACACACATCAAATCTGGAGACTTCAAGGGTTTAATCGATACATTCATATCATTCATTGAAAAAAACATACCTGAGCTGGCAGGTATTTTTTCAGTTATCTCATCTGATACCTTAACTAATATACTGCAAATACTATTGCCTTCCCTTGCCTTATTATACCTGCTTAAATTTATTAAGTCTCTGTCAGGCAGACTGAAGATATCCATCAAAGGATCACCGTCCCTAAGGATAACCACCTCTATGAGTAAAGATGTTAGAAACTTTATTAAGCTGGTGGAGACATCTATAGAATCAGGGGGGGAACCGGTTCTAACAGATACGGCAACAGATACTGAAGCAGAGCTAACTGAGCTTGAACCTGGTCACACCTATCTTGTTAAAGAATACCGCCCAGAGAAGAGTTTCAAGCTATTTCTCAGTGCGGTTGACTGCGGTTGCACCGGCCTTTACATATCCCGAACAAACCCTGAACAAATCAGAAAAGAGCACAAGTTAGACACAGACTTCCAACTAATAAGTGACCTCATCTCTATACGCTGGCTTACCGAATCATTAAGCAGTGCTGACGCAATCCCACCCGAACCAGACCAAATGTTTGCTTTAATAAGTGATTTCATCCGAAAAAACGAAAAAACCGTAATTCTCCTAGACGGTTTAGAATACTTGATTGGCCATGCAAACTTCGAACAGATCCTGCGCTTTGTCCAAGGCCTAAAAGACAAAATCGGTGTAAGGGACGCACGGATGATCATACCCATAAACCCACACGCACTCAGCGAAAAAGAGATGGCGTTACTTGAACGAGAGATGAACACAGTCTTATAATCCCCCCTCTCCTAATTCTTTTTCAGTGCCTATGATCTTTGTTCCTTTGAAGCCTTCTCTGATCTCTTCGGGCAATTCCACATCCGATATGAGTTTTTTGGCTTTCAGTTTCTTGCATAAAATTAGTGTTTTCGCATCAGTTAACATGATGCCGTACCTGTCTGAGAGATCCTCTGCTGCAACCATCTCTGAATCGCTGAGTTCTATGAAGACGAAGTTGTTCATTCCCTGAATTCGGTCAGATACTGTGTAAACTTTTCTGTATTTCCTAATTAATCTATCTAATGCATCTTCTTTAATGAATTTCTTGATTGCTGAGTCGTCTACAACAATCTTTGTCCTCCTCTTCCATAAAAGGATGCCGCCTAATACAGCCAATAAGGGAAGCAGAAGGCTTTTGATCTCTTCGGGTAACTCCTCTATTATATGCAAGATCGGTTTATTTTTCACGTTTGTGTATCTTTTGTCGTATCCTTTGAGTTCAAGCAAATATAATCCTGTTTTGGGTGGGATGTAGTGTATTGTCTGATAAGTGCTTAATCCTCTCTTTGTTATGTTAAACCGGGTTATTTCTCCATCGGGTCCTTTCACTATGAGATAAAGCCCAGTTCTTGGATTCATCACCACAATTTTTAATTCCTCTCCTTTATAACATCTAGTTTCGACTTTAATCCATGGACAGCTTCCACACGGTCCACCACAGTCAATATTTTCTTCCTTGGGGCCCGTTAATCCGTCGTCGCAGGATGATATCCTACATATTCCATCATAACAGAATCCGCTTAAACAGTCTAGGTTACATAAACATGCCTTCCCTTTGCTACAAGGCGGACAATGCCCCCCGCAATCAACATCAGATTCTCTGAGGTCTTTCCTATTGTTTAAACAGGTGCTGGAGGCGTTGTATACCATGGATATTGTTTCTCCTGTTGTTTCATTTGTTACTATCCTTATCGTTCTACACGGCGGACAACTTCCGCCGCAGTCTATTCCGATTTCGCCGTCGTCTTCATCAATTAAGTTATTGAAGCAATGGCATGGGCGACAGGGTCCTCCGCAGTCTACACTCTCTTCTCCTGGGCCCTTGATCCCATCAAAGCAGTCCGAAGCCAAACATGTTCCATTAAAACACCACCCAGACAAACAGTCCCCGTTTACAAGACAGTTTCTTTCATTCACGCAAGCCAGACAGGATCCTCCGCAGTCTACGTCGGATTCGTCTCCATCTAATACTCCATTAAAGCAGCCGCAAGGCGAACAGGATCCGCCGCAGTCTACACTGATTTCGTCTCCGTCTAATGATCCGTTAAAACAGTGGCAGGGCAGACAGCTTCCACCACAGTCTATTCCCTCCTCGTCCTGGTTTTGGAATCCATCGAAACAAGAGGGTATCATACATGATCCATTAAAACACCAACCTGTTAAGCAGTCATCATCCACTACACAAGATTCCCCTAAAGTGCAAGGCAGACAAACCCCTCCGCAGTCTATGCTTGATTCATTCTGATTCAATACTCCGTCGAAACAGGATTGGGCGGTGCAGACCCCAACTAGACACCAGTCGCTCACGCAGTCAGAGTCAATAGAACAATTCATTGCGTCACCGCACGGAGAACAAACCCCGCCGCAGTCTATGTCTGATTCATCCTGGTTTCTTACTCCGTCAGTGCATGTTGCTATATTGCAGGTTCCGTTAAAACACCACCCGGATGTGCAGTCTGAATCTGTTATACATCCGCTGCCGTTGCTGCATGGCGGGCAGCTTCCGCCGCAGTCTATGTCTGTTTCATCCTGGTTTCTTACTCCGTCACTACATGAAACAGATATACAGGTTCCGTTAAAACACCACCCTGATATGCAGTCTGAGTCAATTATACATCCGCTGCCGTCACCGCAGGCTGGACAAACTCCGCCGCAGTCTATGTCTGTTTCATCCTGGTTTCTTACTCCGTCAGTGCATGATGCTGTATTACATGTTCCGTTAAGACACCATCCAGATGTGCAGTCTGAATCTGTAACACATCCGCTGCCGTCACCGCAGGCTGGACATACTCCGCCGCAGTCTACGTCAGATTCATCCTGATTCAATATTGAATCATTGCATGTTTCACAGATTGGACAGGGTCCGCCGCAGTCTATGTCTTCTTCTCCGGGACCGAGTAATCCGTCGCTGCAATTTGAGGTCTGGCATTCTCCACTATAACACCACCCTGAAGTACAGTCTGAGTCTGTTAGACAGTTTTCGCCGTCGTTGCAGGTTGGACAAGTTCCGCCGCAGTCTACGTCGGTTTCATCCTGGTTCAGGATTTCGTCAAAACATG